>JAHJDP010000032.1 GCA_018831195.1 Candidatus Eisenbacteria bacterium
CTGGTTCAAGGCCCGCACGCTCACAGAAATAGAAGCGGGCCGCCCCCTTCAGCCCTGGGAGACCTTGCTCTATGTACTCCAGAGATTCTTCGAGGTTTGGGATGACGACCGGCTTGTCCGCGAAGCGACCGAATATAAGATTTTGGAACGTGACGGATGGCAATGCGCCGCGCCGGGATGTTCATCCCGCCGCAGCCTGGAAGTTCACCACATCATACCCCGCGCGCGGGGCGGGTCCGACGAACCCGACAATCTCATTACACTTTGCTCCGTGCATCACCGCGGCATTGTACATCAAATGAGAATGCGCTGCGAAGGCGATGCGCCGGGCGGAGTTATTTATACATTAGGATTGAGGATCTCAGCGGAGTGCGAAGAGCCGGCATACCGGGGAGATGTGCGGATGCGTCCGGCGGCGGACTTTGATCTCAATCATGACGGCCCGAAGTAACCGATTCCAATAATTGCGCCAGGCGTTTCGTCAAGGCTGCCCGGCTGTAGTTTTCAATCGCATCCTCGCGGCGATCGGTTTGCAGCATCCGGCCCTCGCGATGGGTTTTTAGGGCGTTCTGAAGAAGGGCTTTCATGCCCCGTTTATCTTGAGGATTCAGGACCCAGCCGGTGCCGGTCTCCTCGGTGATGCGAGCCGCCTCGCCGGGCGTGCCGATCGTCAAAATCGGGGGGCCGGCGGCGAGGTACTCGAAGATCTTGCCGGTGGCCAGACCCCTCACCTCGGGGCCCGCGCCGACGGGAAGCAGCAGGATCTGGCCGCGGCGGAGCCACCGCACGGCCTCGGCATGGGAGCAATAGCCCTCATCTTGTACAATAGACGATATGGGGGGACTCTGTAGAATGGATCGGGTCTCGGCGTCCAACCGTCCGATGAAAACCAATCGCAAATCCTCACGGCAGCGGGGGTCGCCGGCCAAGAGATCCCGCACGGCATCAAAAAAGAGATCCGGCCGGCGGTTGGCGAAGAGAGAGCCCGAATGAACAATGGTTAAGGCCCTTTCCTTTGGCGGTTCGATACCGGCGAAATCATCGGGATCAAAACCATTGGGAATCAGGGCGAAATCGGATTCATTCAGGCCCGAGTGGTCTTTGATGAACTCGTCGATCATTGCCGGTGAAACGACGATGTTCATCGAGGCGTCGCGAAGGCAGCGTCCCTCGAGTCGGCGGTCCCATGCGCGGACAAGACCGGGACGGTTCGGATAAAAGACGGCGCGGGTCCAGGGATCGCGGTAATCGGCGACCCAGGGCCGGCCGATTTTACGCGCCACGGCACGGCCGATGAGGTGATTTGTAAAAGGAGGACCGGTAGAGAAAACCACATCAAAGGGGTTGGCCCGGTGAATTTTCAACGCCGCTCGTACGGCGAAAGGATACCAACCGATCCGGGCGTCGGGGACAAAGAAGGTCGCCCGGATGCGGCTCATGATTCGGGCTTGAAGCGGCAGCCTATCCCAGCGGGCCACCGTTTCGACATCGGTCGCCGATCCCGACGACCGCCCGGTCAGGCGGCTGTAGAGGGTATGGGGTTCCAGGATCCTGACGCGATAGATCTCGGTTCCTTCCGGGATATCGGCGGCCAGTTTCTCGTCCCGGGCGGGAAAGGCCGAGTTTTCCGGAACGGTCAATACAACCGGCTGCCACCCATTCCGTGGAAGATATTTTACAAATTTCAGAGGGCGCTGAACGCCTGATCCACCCGAAGGGGGGAAGTAGTAGGCGATCATAAGAACCCGTTTCATCTGTATCCTCTTGAAGTTTTGCGGTAATTTCTCATTCTCAGGCTTAAAGCCTCCTGGCACCCCGCTCAAGGCTAACAGGCGCGGCGGGAGGAGGCCAGCGGGATCATGATTGGAGGTCAGAATGGCGGGGAAGGCAAACAAGACAAACAGGACAGGGGACCATTGGAGCGGACTGCGGCGGCATGGGCCATGGCTCCTGGCTTTGATTCTTGTTCCAATGATTTTTCACGCGGCGATGGTGTTGAAAAATTATGAACCGTTGGCGCCCGATACCCAGATGGCCCAACCTCTGGGGCAATGGGCCAAACAGGCCGAAGTAGAGCTCGGTACGATCCCGCTCTGGTGTCCCGCCATCTTCGCCGGCATGCCTTCCTATGGCTCCTTCATCTACACTCCGGCGGCTTGGCACCATCTCTTTGATCTCGTGATCAGCCCCTTTGCCGATTACCGCGGGATCCGGTATTTTCTCGCGATGCTGTTGGGCGGTTTCTCCTTATACATTTTCGGGATCCGGCTCGGCTTTTCACCGCCCGCCGCCGCCGCGGGATCACTGCTCTTCGTCCTCACACCCTATATGGCGGGTGTCATTCAGGCCGGCCACAGCACCAAGCTGCGAGCCCTCTATCACGTCCCCCTGCTCTTCCTTGCCGTCGAAGAGATGTTGCGCAAACCACGGATCCGGGCCGCCGCGCTCCTCGCCCTCGCCCTCGCTCTTCTCGGCTGGACGCGTCATCCCCAAATTGCCTATTACGCTCTATTGCTGGCCGCGCTCTACGCCATCGCCGGATTGATCTGGCTGCGACCGCCGGCCTGGGGGCGAAAGGGCTGGCTGTTCGGTCTGGGGATGGTTCTGCTCGCCGGAATGCTTGCCGGTGTGATGCTGCTGGATCCCATCACGAGTGTCCGGGAATACACTCCCTACTCAGAGCGCGGAACACCCGGCGCCTTCGCCACTGAAGAAGATGTCGCCGGCGGCACCTCCTGGGATTATGCGACGGCCTGGTCTTTCCATCCGAAAGAGCTGCCCTCCTTCCTTGTCCCGGAATGGTTTGGTCTGGAAGGGGCGACCTATTGGGGCGAGATGCCGTTCACGCAATCGACCCACTATTTCGGTCTGATGGCGATCGCCCTTTCTCTCTTGGCCCTGCTTTCTCTCCGCG
This sequence comes from Candidatus Eisenbacteria bacterium, assembly GCA_018831195.1. Taxonomy (NCBI): domain Bacteria; phylum Candidatus Eiseniibacteriota; species Candidatus Eiseniibacteriota bacterium. Next base: position 2,915 of record JAHJDP010000032.1, read on the forward strand.
ATCGCCGGTTGTGGATCTGGGCGGGGTTGGCCCTCGTCGTGTTGATCATCGGTTTCGGGCGCATCGTGCCGGTGCTCTACCGGCCCCTGTTTCTCATTTTGCCGTTCTTTAACAAATTCCGTGTCCCATCCATGATCTATGCCTTTTTGCCGTTATTGGTTCTGCCGTTGGTCGGGGCCGGGCTTCGCCTGATTCAGGGCGAGGGCATCATGCCGCCCCGTGCGGAGAGACAGGAAAAGTCCAAAGGCAAAACGAAAGGCAAAGCTCCCAAGGACCGGTACCGGTGGATTCTCTTAACCACGGTGGCGCTCGGCATCCTCTTCATCCTTTGGTTGGCGGCGGGCCCCGGCATCACCGATTCGATGAAGGCTTCGAATCACGGTGGAGTGGGATGGTTTCAGAAGGTGGGTGATGCCCAGCGTTTCAATCCATCCGTCATTCCCGCATTGCAGAACCGGCGGGCCGAGATGTTTGTTGTTGGTGTCGGACGGTCACTTTTTCTGCTCACCCTGCTCGGCGCCATCCTGATTCTGCGCCGGCGGCGGCTTCTTCCCGGGTATTGGGCGGTCGTTCTATGCGGTGTCCTTCTTGTCGGTGATGTTTGGGTCGTTGGAAAACGGTTCCAGAAGCTCGAACCGAAAGCGACCTTCGAAAAAACAGTTCAGATCGACAGCGCCTTGCAATATCTTGTCGATGTCGATGAACTCTTCCGTTTTCTGCCGCTTGATGAATCAACCAGCAACCGCCATGCGGCTTTCGGGCTTCAGTCTCTCATGGGGTACCAGCCGGCGAAGTTGCGCGCCTATAAAGATGTGATGGAAGCGGGCGGTCTGCAGACACTGCCTGTCCTTGATATGCTGCAAACCCGCTTCTTTGTCTCCGGCACCGCTGCCGATGTTCCCGGTTTCAAGCTTGTCCACAATGGGTCGCGAAAGGTCTATGAACGGGAAATTGAGTTACCCAGGGTTTGGTTTGTGCAGAAGGTGGATGCGCTGCCCGATGCCCGGGCGGTATTGGATGGGATGATGCAACCCGGCTTCAAGCCCTTTGATACCGCGCTGATCCCGTTGGATTCGGAGCTGAAGTCGGGATCGCGGGCCGGTGGGTCGGCTACGCTCCGGGAGTGGAGCGAACACAAGCTTATCGTTGACGCGGAGGTGGAGACGGCCGGAGAGGGCCTGCTGGTCTACAGCGAGATCGCCTATCCGCCGGGCTGGAAGGCGGAGATCGATGGGATTGAGGCGCCGATCCATACGGTGAATCATATCCTACGGGCGGTCGAGGTGCCGCAGGGGCATCATGAAGTTATCATGACGGCGGTGGAAAAGAATCGAAGCCGGGCGCGGCAGCTTTCCAAGGCGGCGATGGGGGTTACTCTTCTTCTGCTCCTGGTTCCCGTTTTTTGGCGGCGCGGCTCCGCCTAAGGCGCCCAACGAGACGGCGGCGCTCGCCGGGAGTCAGCACGCCGAGGGTCATCACGCCGATCGGGAAGATCAGCAGCAGCGCCGCCTTAACAACGAATTGGGAGAGGACATATCCGGGAGCCGGAGAGAGCCACCGGCCTGCAATGTATAACCCAAGGGTAAGCAGGATCAGCTTGCCGACGCGCCACCATTCATAAGGAATTGGATAGTGGCGTTGCGACGCTTGAAGGACCAATCCCGCCATCACCGTATATGAAATGAGAGTCGCCACGGCCGCCCCGATCATTCCATAGTGGGGGATCAGGATCAGATTGAGGATGAGATTCAGGGAGGCCGCGATGAGAAAAGAGCTGGCCAGCCGGCGGCTCTTACCCAAGATGTTTAATCCGACCTGGAAGTTTCTGTAAAAACCGTAAATGACATACGAAAGAATCAAAAAAGGCGCCACAAGGGCGGCGCTCGCGTATTCCGGCGGAGAAACGAGGTCAATAATCTCAGGCGCCAGAAGCCCCAATCCCAAACCCGCCCATAGGAGCAACCCCGCCATATAGGTAAAGATTTTGGCGAAAAGCCGTTGGGCCTCTTCTTCGGTCTCCTCCCGCGCGATGCTGAACATTGTCGGTGTCCATACCAACGTGAAAGGCCAGATAATCCCGACATTCAAGGCGATGCCCAGTTTCCCCCCAAGAGCGTAAAGACCGGTTTCAGAAACAAGACCCTTGCCCGAGAGAATGAGCTTATCGGTTGACAGCAGGGCAAAGGCGCCGAGATTCACCAGGACAAAGGGGAGGCCGTAATTCAGGAACTCGACAAGGTAGCTGGGGATGAATTTCCCTCTCAGTTCAGGCAGCAGTATGAAAATGGCGACAATGAGGGCGGCGGCGTTGGCGATGGCTTCACCGACCAAAACACCCCAGATACCCTGTTTTTGTACAAGGACAAAAAAGAGAACAAGGGCGAGACTCAAGAGGGTCCTGCCAAGACTGAAAAAAGCGTACAGAACGGGACGTTCCCGCAATCGCAGGTATGTATTGGCCATCGTCGAGAGGACACGAAGACCCAACGAGAGGGCCACCAGTTGTACGTAACGGGTATAAATAGTCGATGTGAGAAAGAGCTTGGCCATCGGGGAAGCGAGACTTGCGAGTAAACCGCTTGCCAGGAGGGTCGCCGCGAGAAGACCGGCGGAGATGGTCACCACCGTATTTTTCCGCTCTTCATCGGTCTTAGCCAGGCCGTACCATCGCATAAAGGCGGCCATAAAACCGAGATCGGCCGTCATCTGCCCCATCTGATGCATGACAAAGAGAACCTGCAATCGCCCGAAATCTTCGGTGATCAGCACGGCCGTATAGATCGGTATCATGAGGAAGCCGGCGGCGCGCCCGGCCATTTCGCCGACACCATAGACAGCGCCTTGTTGCGTCAGCTTCTTAAGGAGGTCGCGAAGTTTCATAGGACCGGCTCCCGCGGATTTCTTTTAAGAGCGATCTTTCTATAAAGTTGCAACAGCGGGTCAATCGTACGGCTCCAATGGTAGTGCTCCTGCACAGCCTTGCGGCCGCGTTCACCCATCTCCTTCCTGAGAGCCGGATCTTTCAATTTATGGATCGCCGACGCCATTGCTTCAGGGTGGGAGTGGGGTACAACCAGCCCGGCGCCGGTCTCTTTAACAATGCGCTCCAGGGGCCTGCAGTTGGTGACAATGACCGGCCGGCCGAGACACATATAATGGAAAAGTTTGTGCGGAATCGTTGAATCGGTGTGAGGCGTCTTGAGATGGGGTATGAGACCGACATGGGAAGCGGCGATATAGGAGGGGAAGGTTGTATAGGGCTGCCATCCCTCAAAACGGAGGTGATCCGCCACGCTGAGGTTCTCCGCCAATCTCTCGAGCGCGGCCCGGTTGCGGCCGGTGCCCACCAATGTCATCTCAAGGTGCACCTTGGAAGTCTCCTCCCCGTGAACGGCCAAGGCCATCGCCTTCACCGCCGTATCGAGACCGCGATGCTCGTCGAATCCGCCGGTATAAAGAATGCGGTACCGATCGGCGGGCATCCGGCTTATGAGTTCAGCATCAAGACTGAACTTTAAAAATGTCTCCAGATCGACGGTGTTGGGCACAACCGATATTCTTTCATTGGGAACCGCGAGTGACATGATCCGATCCCGCGCTTCCTCGATAACGACGACGATATGATCGGCGGAATGGACCATCCTCTTTTCAAAACGCTCCCAGGCGGAAGGCCAAATCAATAATCGGCCCAGAAAACTCCGGGCATATCCATAGGTTCGCAAGGCCGCCGGATAATTCTCATGCAGATCGAGTATCAAGGGGATGCCATGCGCGCGCGCCGCCTGCCATCCGACAGCCGCCAGCGGCAAATCGTGAATGTGCAAGGCTTCTATTCTGTGCTGCTTTAAAAACGACGCCAGACGCCTCCGAAACCATGCGGTGTAGAGCGGAAGAGTAAGGGATAGGGCGCCGGCCTTATTGTGAAAGGTCTTTGACATACTGTACCGGTGAACCTCAATTCCGTCCACCCGCTCCCGCTTTGGCTGACCGGCCCAATCGACACAAAAGAGATGAACCTCTTGTCCATCCTCGACGAGTGAGCGGCCTTCTTGCGCGACGCGGGGATCGGGGGGGAAGGGATGGTCCAACAGCATGCCAATGCGGATCGGAGACCCCGCGCTCATCAATTCCCGCCCGAGCCGGCCAGGCTCTCTTCCAATACTTTAACAATGCGTGGAGCGGTTTTCCCGTCCCATAAGGGGGGATCCTCGGCCTGTGGGGGATAGGGCTGTTTCAGGATCTCCCGAACCGCGGGGAGGATTTTACGGGGATCCTCCCCCAGCAACCGATTGGTCCCCATGGAGATCGTGATGGGGCGTTCCGTGTTGGGACGGAAGGTGAGACAGGGAACCCGCAGATGCGTTGTCTCTTCCTGGATTCCGCCGGAGTCGGTGAGAGCGAGACGAGCATGACGCTGCAACGCCATGAAATCCAAATATCCCAGAGGCTGCAGAAGTCGAAATCCGGGAAGGCTCTCAATCCTCTGCTCCCACCCGGCATCGATTATTCGGGACCGCGTGCGCGGGTGCACCGGAAAGACGACGGGAATCTCTGCGGCCACGGCCGCCAGAGCCTCCAGAATTCCATCCAGCCGGTCAGGCTCGTCGACATTGGAGGGACGATGCAATGTTACTAATGTATAAGATCCTGCATCAAGACCGAGTTGCTTTAAAATTTGCGCAGTGTCGGTTAAGGGAAGAAAACGAACCAGCGTATCGATCATGATATTCCCGACAAAATAGATCCGGCTTTTCGCGATGCCCTCCTTCAAGAGGTTGTCCTCAGCCTCCATCGAAGGAATGAACAGCCAGTCACTCAACTGATCGGTGACGATTCGATTGATTTCCTCAGGCATTGTCCTGTCATAACTGCGGAGACCCGCCTCGACATGCGCCACTGGAATGCGCAGCTTTGACGCCACCAATGCCCCGGCCACGGTGGAATTCACATCACCGACCAGAACAACGGCCGCCGGCTTCTCTTCCAGCAGAACGGTCTCAAAGCTCTCCATGATCCGGGCTGTTTGTTGGGCGTGCGAGCCGCTGCCGATACCGAGGGAGCGGTCAGGTTCCGGGAGATGCAGCTCGTCGAAGAAGAGCTGGCTCATTTCACGATCGTAATGTTGTCCTGTATGAACCAGATAGGGTTCTAGAAGGGTCGAGCCCTTCATCGCGTTCACCAGGGGGCCGACCTTCATAAAATTCGGCCGGGCGCCGGCGACAAGAACGATTTTCAGTGGCTTTGTCGGCGTCATGAGGAGGGCCACCCATCCTGCTTCAGGGCTTCATCGAGACGGGAGTAGGTTGTTTCCAGGGCTTCCACCGGCGTCTGCCGGTGGGAGTTTTGATACGATCGCTCGAGATCCCCATCCCGCCGGGGAACAAGATGAATGTGAACGTGTCCCTCGACTCCGGCGCCGGCGCAGCGTCCCACATTAATACCGCCATGGATGAGGGAACATCCATAGGCCCTAATCAGGGCTTTTTCTCCACGGGCTGCAAAGGAAAGCAACTCCTCGAGCTCTTCCGGTCCCAATGATCCCAAGGAGGCGGCATGCCGGTAGGGGATCGCCATGATATGGCCGGCGGTATAGGGGTAAGTATTGAGGATCAGAAAGACAGACTTTCCTTTACGTAGGATGTAGGTTGGATCCTGGGATGCTTCAAGAAGCCGGCAGAACAGACAGCCGCTGTGGCTCTTGTTCTCAAGAATGTATGGCATGCGCCATGGTGTCCAAAGGGGCGCCCATGCCATTGTTGATACCTGGGTTGAAAGTGTCTCCATGGAGTGGCAGTTTATCAGTCCCCATCGGGTGCGTCCACTCCGGCCTGGGAAGAGCATGACGTTTCAACGGTTGAAGGATTTTCCGTCCCGCTTCCGGCGCAGGCCGTGGAATTTGGATGGGTCATCATCGAATCCTGGTTGTACTGGAGATCTCCGTTGGGCGTGCTAAGCTCAACGAAGTGATGTCACCGCGAATCAGCCGAACCGGGAACCCAAGGACAGAATCGCGGTAGGTGAGTGTGGGCCCGGAAGGAAAGGTCTCAACGCCCCGTTGATCAACCTGACCGATCGTTCCCTATGCCGCGTTCCCTTGGCGACAAGGATCATCCGGCATTATCGGTCCATCCATGGAAGGAAAGATGCACCGAAGGTTTCCTGCCAATCTCTCGGCGACCTTTCTTATGGCCGTCCTCTGTTTGGCAGCCAATATTTTGGCCTATTGGCCTCTGCCGGGGGCGGCGAAAAGTAACTATTCTGCTAATTTCTCAGAGAATGAACTCTACCAGCTACCCGTTCCGCCGCAGCTATTCAATCCGCCTGATCTGAATGATTTCACGGCTCCGACGCCCAACACCCTCACGGGGGTGGCCGGTCTCACCCTCCTGGAATCGGATGCGCTTCCCCCGGCGCCGGGTTTCCTATCCCCAACGTGGGGATGGGATCTTTCTCTGCGAAGAGAGCAGGAACTCTATCCGACATTGTCCCTCCTTTTCGACGGGGAGGCCGAATCGGAACGCCTGCCTTTCTCCCGGGGTGAACATTTTCTGCGGGCCGAGACAGCGCTGCATCTGGAAAACTGGGAAAAGGCGGCCGAACTTTTTAGAGAGTTCATTCAACACTATCCCTCGGACACCCTTATCATGACGGCCGAAATCTGCCGGGCCGAGGCTCTCTTCCGCAGCCAAGAGCCGGTTGCGGCGGCGGAAGGATTCGAGCGGGTTTTTCGACAGGCGGAGGATGCGCGTCTCCGCTGGATTGCGGGACGCAGTCTGGCTTGGATTCAAAGAATGGAGGGGGACACGACAGCGGCACGGACCGTTCTTGAGTTCTTATTGACGTCAGATTCACCAGCTTCGTTGGCGGACCCCTCTATGGCCCCGATGATGGAGGACGCGATCCGGTTGGATTTGGGGGAGTTGGAGCTTGCCGGGAACCGCCCGGAAGAGGCGTGCCGCGTATTGGAGCCGTGGAGCCGGGACGCGGCCATCTCAGCGCCTTCCGCCAGAGATCCCAGGGGATTTTACATTTTAGGAATTGCTTCCCTTTCGCTGGAAGATTGGCCCCAAGCGATGTCGGCTTTTAACGCCCTGCTCCGAACGCAGGCGCCGCCGCCTTCTGTTTGGATCGCCAAGGGACATGCGGTATTGGGGTGGCTGCATCTTCGTGAGGGCGATTTGGATCAGGCCAAGCTTCATTATGAATCAGCAGCGTTGATTCCCGCTGAAGGAGAGGCACGGGACATTTATGGAATGGCCTTGGCAATGTATAGGCAGGGTGATCTTTCCGGCGCGCTGCAGCTCTTAAATGGAAACGAAGCGCCTCTCCCGGAAGATCTGCAATGGTCCTGGTCATACACACGAGGTTTTATATACTTTCAGCTTGGACAATACCAAGACGTTTTCAGCGCCCTCGATCTCTCGCTTCAAAGGCATCATCCCGATTCCCTGCAACTCCAGGCGCTCTTGCTGCTTGGTGATGCCCGGCGGCGTTTGGATCAGAATCAGGAGGCCCTGGCATCCTACCGTCAAGCGGCCCTTCTCGTGAAAGACCCCCCTGAGGATCTGCTCTGGCGATGGGCGGTGACCGCCCTGGATCTTCAAAGATGGGGTGAGGGAACCCGGGTCTTGGGCGATCTCCAAAAACGTTTCCCCGGATCATCCCGCCAGCCGGAGGCCGCCTTCTGGAAAGCGGAGGCTTACTATAGGCTGGGGCGCTTTCAGGAGGCCGAAGATTCGTATGGGATGGCACTGCGAACGGGGTTTAACAAAGCGGCTGCACAATATGGGCTGGGGTGGTGCGCCTATGTCAAAGGACGCTTCCGGGAGGCGGCGGATTATTTTGGCGCGGCGATCGCCGCCGGTCTTGCCTCTCCGCAATCGGTGGATGCGGCCATCCGGCGGGGTCACTCCCTGTCAAATCTGAGGGAATGGGATGCCGCCTGGGATTCCTATGAAGCGGCGGCGCGGATGGGAGCAGGAACTCCCATGGAGGACGAAGCCCGCTTCCGCCAGGGACGCCTCCTGCTGCGCCGGGATCGGCCGGCCGAGGCCGCCCGCTTGTGGGAGGGTCTAGCGGCCTCCTCCGACCAGCGGACCATCGCCGCGCTTTCGGCCTATTGGGCCGGCGCCGCCTGGTTTGCCGCGAGTCAGTTCGGCGACGCTGAGAGAATGTTTCGCGACGCTTCACAACGGATCGTGCTGAGCGATTCACTCCGCACGGCGGCCGATCTCGGCGCAGCCGATGCCTTGTACAATGGTGGAAACCAAGATCAAGCCCTTGATGATTACAGAAGCCTGCTCCAAAAAGACAAGGCGCCAATCGCCATCCGAGCCGCGGCGGCTGACGGTGTGTATAACATTCTTGTGCTCCGTAAGAAATGGGATGAAGCCGCCCGTTTCATTGACGATGTTTTGCAGACTTTTCCGGAGCTTTCGCGCCTGGGTGAACGTCATCTGCGGATCGCCGACGGCTATCTGGAGGAGGGGATGCTCGAAAAGGCGGCCTCGGCATACAAGGCCCTCCTGGCCAGGGATGATCTTATCCCGGCCCTGCAAGCGCGGAGCCATATCGGCAGCGCTCGGACTCAGGAACGATTGGGACATGGTTCGCAGGCGGCCTACCATTGGGAGGCGGCGGGGCGTCTCAGCGATCCGGCCCACCGGGGAAAACTCTGGCTGGATGCAGCTGGCTTGTACTTAAAGGCCGGGCAGCCCCGCGAGGTTGTCCGCCTGCTGGAAGAGCTGAGGGGCTTGGAAATTCCGGTTGCGGATCGTTGGCGGGTTTCTTTCCTCCTGGCTCAGGCTTATGAAGGGTTAGAGAGACTCGAGCCGGCGGTTACGGCCTGGCAGGAGACCGTCGACACCGCCCCGACGGATACGGTGCGGATCCAATCTCTGGCCCGGATCGGGTATCTGCAATTCCAGTTAAAGAATTGGCCGGAATCAATAGCGGCTTATCAACGCGCCGACTCCGCCGGCGCCCTGGCCAAGCCCTTTCGATCTCTCTATTGGATCGGAGAATCTTTCTTTCAGATGGAGCGATGGGATGAAGCCCAGGAGGTTCTCAGCCGCTTCTTGAAGAATCCGCCCGAAGAAGCTCTTTGGGAAGCCATGGCTCGCCTGCGACGAGCGGATGCGCTGGAGAAGCTGGAGCGGTGGGATGCGGCCTTGGAGGAATATGATCGTGTTTTAACATTGAATGTCGGTGACGCCATACGGGAAGAGGCGGGTATCCGCCGCCGCCAGGTCCAAACCTGGTCCGGCGCTCCAAAAAATGAGAAGAGAGATGTCAAAGACGGATCACAAAATGACTCGCCATAAGAGTGGATGCGAAACGAAGCCATTGGGGTGTCTGCGAAAAGCGACGGCCGGTTGCGGATGGGTTTCGCTCGCCTTCATCTGCCTTTTGCTGACTCTTTTCCCGCAGATCTCATTGGGCCAGACTCCCGACGTTTCACAAAATGACTCATTGGATACGGCGATTCCCAATCCGCAAGAGCGTCTTCCCTTTGAGTTGCCGGAGGTTGTCGTTCGCGGAGAAGACCTTTCACTCATTGTCGGTGGCCGGCATCTCGAGGCGGACCAGCCCTCACTGGAACTCTCGCCTTTAGGGCGGCCGCAGATTTCTAATCCGCCGCATCCGGTTCTAAACTGGCTTCGCCAGCGGCCGTTTCAACTCCACCCGTCCGTCCCGGCCGCGGCATCAAGGCCCCGGTCATTTTTAGAATGCCGCGGGGGACCGCTGCCCGATGCCGGTCTCCGTTTCATAACGGCCGGCGGGAAAGACACCGCCTGGCGTTTGGATGCCCGTGGGGAATGGGCGGAGGATCCGGTGCCTGATACAAATCGGCGCGCCCTCTCGGTCAAATACCAAGCGGCGCGCGGGTTTTGGCCGCAGGATCGGTGGAGTTTGCGGGGTGAATTTTCCGCCCGCCGGTCCGATTGGGATTTGCCGGCGCTTCATGTTAAAGGTCCGCAGAGATTCACCGGTACGCGATTCGGATACGACCGGTTCGGGCATCATTCAGGATTGGCTCTTCAGTTTGAGGGCGCCGGCTTTGAATCCATGAATAATATGGAGGCATCCCATTGGGCTTCAACCGAGCTTCGCTGGGATTACAGCCTAAAATCTTCACACCCGGAACTCCGCCGGCCGGAATTTTCATTATGGGGCAAAGGCATCTGGTCGGAACAATCGGGGAGGAACGAAGTTTATCCCGCTTCGGCGCTTTTTGAAGATCCAAACCATTCCTGGGCCCCTTGGCGGAGCTTGGGGGAGGCTCAGGCCGGAACCTGGATCGCTGAATCGGCGGATCTTGATCTCTGGTTGGGAGTCCAAGGACTTTGGGATCAGGAGCGGGTCTTCCTCTCCCCACATATCCTCGCGCGGTGGAGTTTGAGACCGCATCGGATGATCCTCTGGTCGGAGGTTGTTTCCCGTGTTCAACTCGACCCCTGGTGGGAGGAAAGTCTGAATCGTGATTATGCTGTCCAAGACCTGCACCGTGAATCGACTTTGGAATTGCCGGCCTTCAAAATCGGCGGAGATTGGGAATCTGCGGGTTGGCGGTTGCGCGCGGAAGCGGCTCTCCGGCGGTTGCGATCGCCCAGAACTTGGATTGAGGATGAGATCAGCGGTTTCTATCTTCCCGTCACAACGCAAGGCCGTTGGATTGGAGATGGCCGTGTTGTTTGGAGCTCACCGGCGGGCAAGCGGCATAGCTTCGAGCTTGCCGCCGGATTCTTCCATGATGGAGCTGGGGACGGGGATATCAATAGCGAGGTGATAACCTTTCAGCCTCCCTTGTGGGTTAAACTGACGGCGACATCAGGATGGGGTCCCTATACCGCCGGACTGACTGTGGAGGGATGGGGCGAGACGCCGCAGGATAACGAGGAATCTTTGCCGGAATGGATGACAGCGACCTTGGAGCTCGGTCGTTTCATGGGATCTATTGGGCGGTTTTGGTTTCGTGTGAATAATATAATGAATGATCCAGCGAAACGATGGACCTTCGTCGATGGATCCCAAAGATCCTATCATTTGGGTTGGGATTTATACTTTTAATCGAAGTTTGGTTCACACTAAAAAGCGGGAGACCTGAATTATGGAATTGATTCTCAAGGGCGGGGTCCTCATGATCCCTATTCTCCTCTGTTCCATTGTCGCTCTGGCTATCATCTTGGAACGACTCATCCGCTATCACCGGGTTCGGAAGGAGAATGAACTCTTCATCCAGAAGATTCGCGGTCGAATTTACCCGGAGAGATTGGGTGAGGCGATTCGGATTTGTGAAGAGGATCCATCTCCGCTCGCCGCCATTTTTCACGAAGGATTGAAGCACCTGAATCTGGGTGAGAAACGGACACGAGAGGCGATTACCGATGCCGGAGAGAGAGAGGCGCGTTTCCTGGAAAGGAATATCGGCGGATTGGCAACCATTGCCGGTGGAGCACCCCTCCTTGGATTCCTGGGTACCGTTCTAGGAATGATAAAGGCCTTTCGCCAGATCCAGGAACTCGGCGGCAATGTCAATGCCAGTGTCCTGGCCGGCGGGATTTGGGTGGCCTTGTTGACGACAGCCGCCGGTCTCGCCGTCGCCGTGCCCACCTTCTTCGCGCATAACTACCTGGTCTCAAAGGTTCGGACTCTCATCATTGATATGGAAGAACGTTCCCGGGATCTTGTATTCCTCCTCATAACCGGAGGTCAAAGGGAGGACAAGCCGGTGAACCGCGATAAAAGCTCTGTTGCGGGAGATTCGCTATGAAATTCCAGACAGAAAATCGGTTTCTGACCGGGATGGAATCAACCGCCATGGCGGATATCATCTTCCTTCTGCTGATCTTCTTTCTGCTCTCTTCCTCGTTTATTCTTCAAACCGGAATCAAGATCACGCTGCCGGAGGTCACACAACCGGAGATGGAAGAACGCCAGCAAATCGTCGTCACGGTGACACGCGATGATCAGCTCTTTGTCAATGAGCGAAAGATCACCTGGTCGAATCTGCGGACCGAGATGGAGCAGGCTCTTTCGGAGAGCTCCTCACGCACGGTCATCGTGAAGGGTGATGCGGAGGTTTCCCTCGGACGCACCGTTGAAATCATGGATGTGGCGCGTGAACTGGGCGCCGAGCGGTTGGCTATCGCGGCAAGCCCCAAGACAAAGAGCTAGGCATCGGAGGTCGTGATGGAATGCCTCATCGATGAAAGCCGGTACAAACCGGACCGGCGACGGAAAACGCCCTGGCTTCCGATCGCCGGCTCCATCCTGCTCCATACCGCGATTCTTTGGTGGCTAACCGGCACACTTGAAGCCGGATTACCGCAAATTCAGACACCTTTCGTCGTGGATCTTGTGAAAGAAAGCGCCGGTGAGAAAACTGATGTGCAATCAGGGCAGGGACGGACAGATCCCAGAGTGGGAGAAGGCGAGGAGCCGCTTCCCCCTCAGGAAGTGCAACCCATTCCGCAAGAAGATAGATCGGCGTCCACGGTTTCACCCGTTGCTGAAGCAGCGGCCCCGCAAGAACTCTCCGGAGAGGAAATGATTTTGCCCGCACCGGATGAAGTCTCTCCGGAACGGAATGAAGATATTCTCAATGCGCTTCAGAAAGAGCTTCTTTCCAGAAGCTCGCCCGCCTTGGAACTGCCCCAGGGCCGGACCAGCACGCCCAGCGGCGGTGGTGAAGGGGTGCCGGGCGCGTTGGGCAGTTCAGCGGGAATCACGGGTCCCCTGGGACAACGTACCCTACGTCATCTCGAATTGCCTGAGTATCCGGCCTGGGCCCGGCGTCAAGGGATCGAAGCTTCTATTCGTTTTCGTTTTTGGGTTTCTCCTGAAGGTGATGTGATTCGTATTGAGACAATTCACCGATCTGGTTACCCTGAATTGGAATCATTGGGGAGAGAGGCCTTGCTTCATTGGCTCTTCGCACCGCTTCCCCAAGGTGAATTCCAAGAAGAGTGGGGCGAGGTGCCTATCCTTTGGCGATTGACCGGGACGGGCGATGCTGGTGTTGCCACTCAGGAGGAACCATAGTACATGCTCGGGACGAACCGTTCTCTGAGTTGTGAGGATTCTCTTCAGCTTCTTAATCATTTGGACACAGGCCTCATCTATTTGGATCTCGGGCGCCGGGTCATCTTTATGAACCGCCAAGCCGAAGAAATCTGCGACGTATCATCGAAAAAGTTTATCGGAAAATCGCTCTTTGATCTCTTTACCCCGCTCGATCGGACCTGGCTCGGTCCGGAGGATCCTTGCTGGGAGTTATTCACTTTTCCCACAAGTGAGCTTCAAGTGCGCCGTGGAGCGCGAGAGTTGAGTCTGGAAGCTCGGCTCGTGCCGGTGGAGAAAGCGAAGCGTTTGCAGGGCGGGTTATTCCTTTTTCAAGACGCCTCGGAATCGGTTGAGGAACGGGAATTTCAACGTAGCGTTGATCGGTTCAGTTCCATAGGTGATCTCTCCGCTATCATCGCCCATGAGATGCGCAATCCCCTGACGGGAATCCGAACGACGATTCAGTATGTCGGTGGGAAGCTCGACAATCCGACACTCCAGCAAGATCTCGAGGATGCCATCGGCGAACTGGATCGAATTGAGCAATTCACAACCGACCTGCTTCAATTTGCGCGTCCCAAAACATCAACATTCGAAGAACATGATTTGAATGAAGTTTTGGAAAGTTGCCTCGATAATACGGCGCTTCAGTGTGAGCAAAAGAATATCCAGGTCAAAAGGGATCTTGCCTCACCACTTCCCCGGATCCCTCTGGATCCTGATGCCTTGCGTCAGGCTTTCTTGAATATTATGCTCAATGCCATTGAAGCGATCCCCAACGATGGAGGAGTGATCCGGGTGACGACATCAAGCCGGCGCTACCGGACACGCCAAGCGGTGGAGGTTGCCTTCAGCGACACAGGATGCGGCATCAAGCAAGAGGAGATGGATAAAATCTTTGATCCGTTCTTCACAAGCAAAGGGGCTTCGGGCACCGGTCTCGGGCTTTCCATTACTTTGCAGATTGTCAAAGAACATTCCGGAAGGATCTACGTGCGAAACCGTGCGCAGGGGGGTGTTACCTTCCGAGTCTCCTTGCCGGTTCCGTCTGAATCGAATAACGGATCCGCCACGGGCGCACCATCCAGGAAATCAGGATGAAACCAGCAAAAGTCCTTGTTGTCGACGATCAACCTTTGATTTTGAAATCCTTGCGGCGGGTCCTCGAGGATGAAGGTCTGGAGGTCAAGACGACCTCAACAGGATCATCCGGGTTGGAGACATTCAAGAGTTGGCTCCCCCGTGTGGTTGTTCTCGATATGAAACTGCCTGACGCGAATGGTCTGGAGATTCTTCCGGAGATGCTCCGAACCGATCCCGGCGTCCGTGTGATCATGGTCACCGCGTATGGGGACACAAAATCCGCCGTACAGGCGATGAAGCTTGGGGCACAGGATTTTCTACGGAAGCCCTACGAATTGGAAGAGCTGCTGCATGCCATTCAAACGGCTCTGCGCAGCCAGGAACAGGAAACGCAACTCAAAGTTTATCAACGCCGTGATCGTGTGCGATACGCCAAAGATCGAATCATTGGCCGTTGTGCGGAGCTCCGGCGGATTCTCGGATTGGTGCGAAAAGTCGCCCGATCCGATGCCACGACAGCCTTAATTACCGGAGAGAGCGGCACTGGGAAAGAATTGGTGACACGAGCCATCCATTTTCAGAGCGCCCGCCGTAGTTCCCCACTGATGGAATTGAATTGCTCGGCTTTTCAAGAGTCCTTACTCGAAAACGAACTCTTCGGTCATGAAAGAGGGGCTTTCACCGGGGCGACACATTTGAAAAGGGGATTAGTGGAGCTTTCTGATAAGGGATCGCTGCTGCTGGATGAGGTCGGGGAGCTGCCTCTTGGAATACAAGCGAAACTTCTCCGATTTCTGGATGATCAGACCTTCAGACGTGTCGGTGGGAACGCGGATCTGGCGGTGGATGTCCGGCTCATTGCCGCCACAAACGCCGACTTGCCCACACTTTTAAATGAAGGCCGATTCCGCAAAGATTTATTTTACAGGCTCAAGGTTGTAAGTCTGCACCTTCCGCCCCTTAGAGAACGCGGTGAAGACATCATTCTTCTCGCGGAGCACTTTTTTAAGGTGTTCAATACCAAATTCCATAAAAATTTTAATCAGATCTCACCGAAGGCCCGGGAAGCCCTTCTACAATATCCGTGGCCCGGTAATGTAAGAGAATTGAAAAATCTGCTGGAACGCATTGTTCTTTTGGAGGAAGGTACAACATTGGAATTACGCCATCTTCCTCTTGAACTGACGGACTTAACAAAACAGCAGATGATCTCAACCGATCTCATTTCATTGGAGGCTGACGCGCTGGAAAGGGCGGGGAGGGACAAGGGACCCGGGCGTGTTTTATTACCTTATACAAAACCTCCTCTTTCATCGCCGAATTCATCAAATAGAGAAAATCAAAAAGGCTCTAACGATCTCCGATCTTTGCGCGAAGTTTCCGAGGAACATATTCTGCACGTCCTGCATCAGGTCGAGGGAAATAAAAGCCGCGCCGCGCGCATTCTCGGTCTCTCGCGACAAGGCCTGCTTGACCGCTTGAAGAGAATCACCGAATCAGGCCGTGTCGTTGACCCGTCAAAAAACTAGACATGTCCGATATATATACACCCTGTAACTTCTTGATAATACGAATGTTACATTGTCAGTGTTAATTATGCCCATCAAATGGACGGCTTATACACGACAAACTGAAGAGTATTCGGCTTGCCTTCTGATTTTTCAAACCAGCGAATTTGTAACCTGTTGAAGTTCAAGTTGTTATCAGATGTGCCGAAATTTATTCTCGGATGGCATACTTTCTGCCTTATGTAAGAGGTGGGGAGGTAACCGTGTCTCATCGGGTTCTCATCGTTGATGACGAAGGCCTCTTGGTGAGGACGTTGGTTCAAGCCTTTCGAGAGAGAGGTTTCGATATCCAATCGGCTTCAACCGCGGAGGATGCCCAAAAGCGTTTCAACGCTGGGGATACGTTTGACCTTCTGATTTTAGACAACAAACTTCCCGGGATGTCTGGTTTGGATCTTTTAGAGAAACAAAGCTCTTCCCTGGATAGGACGCGGATCATCCTCATGACGGCCTTTGATACTGCTGAAACGCAGGATCGATGCCGTCGGCTTGGTGTGGATCGGTACCTTCGCAAGCCGTTTGACCTGAGCGCCATCTTGGATTTGGCGTCGCAGTTGGTTTCGGAGGATGAAAACAGGGGAGCTTCTCCCCAAGGCAGCAACCAATCCTCAAAAGAGGGGGGGTGAGTGAAGCATGGCGAAAGCCAGGCGTAAAGCTACGAAGAAGGCAACAAAGAAGAAAGTCACTCGCCGTAAAGTGGCGAAAAAAGTGACCAAGAAAAAAGTGGCGAAAAGAAAAGTCACTAAAAGGAAAGTCGCGAAAAGAAAGGTGACCAAGAAGAAGGCCACCAAGAAGAAAGCGACCAAAAGAAAGGTGACCAGGAAGAAGGCCACTAGAAAAAAGGCGACCAAGAAGAAGGCTACTCGCAAGAAGGCTACTCGCAAGAAGGCCACAAAGAAGAAGGCCACTCGCAAGAAAGCGCCTCGCAGGAAGAAAGCCCGAGCCAAGGCGTCTGTGGAAACCCCGCCGCTATTCGGTGAAGGACTCTGAGTGGTCCCCAGGCGTCGGATAGATTGGGGTTTTTATAAATTCCAAGCGGTACGGGGCGACGGCCAGGTCCGATCCCTGAGTGCCTCGCCCACGCTTGGTCAAGGATGTTGGAGGGGAGAATAGAAATCCGGCAAAAAAAAGAGTTCCCCACCACTCACGCATCCGAAACCCCTAGACCTCGACTAGGAAGTTAGCCCGCTTCATGGATTAGGTTACGAGCCCCGGATGTCCTCGCTTAGGCAGGGAACTCCGCTTCGCTTTCGCCAATTAATGTAGCATTTCTGCGATTTCGTGTCAACTCGTCTTGTGTCAGTTTATCCTCTACAGAGATTGTCAATTCTTGTCATTTGTACGGCTTGAAGTTAGAGTTACCCTCAAAACGGGAAAAGGGGGAATCGATTGAAAGTCCTTGTCACGGGCGGCGCAGGATATATCGGGAGTGTCACATCATCCCGGCTTCTCAGTCATGGCCATGAGGTCGTTGTCCTGGATAACCTATCGCGGGGGCATCCTGAGGCCGTTTCAAGAGGCTGTCCACTCGAAGTTTTGGATACCCGGGATCGAAACGGCATCATTGATCTTCTGCGAAAGTATGGCATTGAGTGTGTAATGCATTTCGCGGCCAGCAGCCTGGTCGGGGAATCGATGGAGAAGCCGCTGGAATATTTTGATGCTAATACCGGCGGGATGATCTCCTTGCTGGGAGGGATGGAAGCCTGCGGTGTCGAGCGCATCATCCTGTCATCCACGGCGGCGATTTATGGACAGCCGGAAGAAATTCCAATCCTTGAATCGGCTCCTGCTAAACCGACAAACCCTTATGGGCACTCCAAGTTGATGTGTGAAGGCCTATTGCGATGGCAAGCCCAGGCCGGGCGCCTGCGGTTTGTTTCTCTCCGATACTTCAATGCGGCAGGCGCTTCCCCGGATTTGGGCGAGGATCACAATCCGGAGACGCATCTCATCCCCTTGGCTCTCGATGCGGCGGCCGGTCGGCGCTCCGAACTGACCATCTTTGGCGACGACTACCCAACGATGGATGGGACATGCGTGAGGGATTATATCCATGTGGAGGATCTCGCCGATGCTCATATCCTGGCCTTGAAAGTGATGGAGGAGCGCCAGTCGACCATTGTCAATCTGGGGAATGGAAAGGGTTTCTCCGTGCGTCAGGTGATCGATGCGGTGGAGCACGTCACCGGCCGGAAGGTCAGCACCCAGATGGGACCGAGACGTCCAGGCGATCCCCCCGTCCTCGTCGCATCGTCACAGAAGGCAAGAGACATTCTCGGTTGGAAGCCGCAAAAGGGCGATCTCAATACGATTGTTGAGACAGCGTGGAAATGGTCACTGCGTCATCCAAACGGGTATGGTTCGGTCGCGGCCGATGGATAGCCCGATTCTTTAGCCTCTTTTTTGACCCGATCTTTAGGATGTACCGATCATGCCGGATTCCGAGTCATCTGATCTCTTCGACGATCCGGAAGCCCATCCCGATAAATCGAGGGGCAGCTCATCCGCACGATCACCTTTAGCGGATCGATTGAGACCTCGTTCGCTTGAGGCGGTTGTCGGTCAGGAGCATCTCACCGGTCCCGGCGGTCTGCTTCGAAGGGTGTGCGAAACGGGACAAATCCCCTCCATTATCTTTTGGGGTCCTCCGGGTACGGGAAAAACGACGCTCGCCCGTCTCCTTGCCTCGATTCCAGGTTACCGTTGGGCGACATTCAGCGCCGTTCTTTCGGGTGTCGCGGAGATCCGGGCCGTCGTTAAATCCGCCAAGCATACCTTTGATATAAAAGGTGTTCGCACCCTCCTCTTTGTCGATGAAATCCACCGATTCAATAAGGCGCAGCAGGACGCCTTTCTTCCCCATGTGGAGGAGGGGACGATTGTCCTGGTGGGCGCCACGACCGAGAACCCATCCTTCAAAGTCAATGATGCCCTCCTTTCCCGGGTGCATGTCTTGGTCCTCAAATCATTGGAGCCCGAGCACCTCGAGACATTGATGAACCGTGCTCTGGAGGATTCAGAGGGAGGGCTCGGTGAGGCGGGATTGGAGTTTGATGAAGAGACCCGCTCCGCCGTGCTGGTTCTTTGCGGAGGGGACGGCCGGCAGCTTTTTAATCTTTTGGAGACACTGGCCGAGACGGTCGTTGCAGATGATCTGGGTCGGCGCCGGGTCACTCCCGAGCATTTGGAGCGGGTTCGTGACCGGGTTCCCTTGAGAGGGGATCGAGCCGGTGAAGAGCATTTCAATCTTATTTCAG
Source organism: Candidatus Eisenbacteria bacterium (assembly GCA_018831195.1). NCBI lineage: Bacteria > Candidatus Eiseniibacteriota > Candidatus Eiseniibacteriota bacterium. The sequence goes on from JAHJDP010000032.1 coordinate 21,891, forward strand.
CCTTGCAGAAAAGTATCAGGGGGAGCGATCCCGATGCCGCGCTCTACTGGCTGGTCCGTCTCCTTGAAGGGGGGGAGGATCCACTCTATGTGGCCCGTCGATTGGTTCGGACCGCCTCGGAAGATGTTGGTCTCGCCGATCCCCAGGCGCTTTCCCAGGCCATGGCCGCGGTCCATGCCATACAATTTATCGGATACCCGGAGGGGGTGCTGGCTCTCGCTCAAGTGGCCGTCTATTTATGCCTGGCGCCGAAAAGCAATCGATTGGAGTCCGCCTATCAGGCGGCATTGGAGGATGTTCGCGAGAAGGGCAGCCTTCCCGTTCCTCTGCATCTCTGCAATGCGCCGACACGATTGATGGATCAACTCGGCTATGGGAAGGGGTATAAGTATCCTCATGCTTTTCCCGGGAGTTGGGTTTCGGAGGTTTATCGTCCAGAGGCGATCCAGGGGCGGCGCTACTACCAACCCGGCTCCCTTGGAATGGAGCCCCGCCTCTGGGATCGGTATGTGGAACGGTTGCGTGAGGCCGCCCGTCTGCAGGGTGAAGACGCCACAAGGGGGGCTGAGGGGGGAACACCCGGGGATCGCCCATCCAAGGGTTGACGAAAAGGGGAAGGGGTCCCATACTGTGCCGAGTCGGAGGCTGTATTTTTCGTGCAATCCACTTCAATGGGCCCATCGTTTAGTCTGGCTCAGGACACCGCCCTTTCACGGCGATAACACGGGTTCAAATCCCGTTGGGCCCACATTTTCATACCCATCAACAAGAAGAAGAAAACGGGAGGAAAGAGAGCTGTTGAGGCGCTCGCATCCTCCCGTTCGATTCTGAAGGGATCTGTATCAGATCCGCCTATTTTATAAGAACCAACTTGGTTTTGACCTCTCCATCCATGCTCTGCAACTTGGCGAAGTAGATCCCCGGTGTAACGGAACGACCGTGATCATCACGCCCATCCCATACGACCTGGTTCATGCCGACAGGACGAAGGCCGTCAATCAGCGTTCTCACCCGGCGTCCAGAGACATCCATCAAGGCCAGGCTGACCGGTCCCTTGGCCGCTTCATTGGAAAGACTGAAGCTGAGCCGGGCCTGTGACACGGCGGGGTTCGGTCGGGTATGGAACAAACGGGTCGCGCTCGGTACGGCATCCGTCTCAACATCAGCCGTTATGGGAGCGTCCACCAGCCAGTTAATAACCTTTAGGATGAAGATCGAGCTATCATTCGGTATGGGCGATTCATTCTCCATCGCCAACTGCATGATGCTCGAGAAGACCGTCCGGCCCAATCCAGGGATCTCATTCCGCAGAACATTGGATTCGCCCAATTCGTTGGCGGCGACCGTCGCGGCATAGGGTCCCGGATTAATCGTATCGGCGCGGTTGAGAGAAGCGAATGGCCAGTCGAGAGTATAATGGAGGCCATTGCCGATCGGATCACCCGGCGTCCCGATCATTTCACTCGCTTGGGAATTGACAGCGAAGGTACTCACGCCGAAGTAATCTTCGAAGAATGGTTCGAGAGTTGAACCCACCAGGCAGTCCATCGAACTCAGAAAGAGATTTCCGCCATTGTCCAAGTAGGCCATGATGGCGGCCTTATCATCACTGTTCAATGGAAGGACAACCCAAGCCGTCTGCCAGATGACAACATCGTAGCCGTTCATATCGCCAAAGGTCGGCGTCGCATTGCCGTGGTCGCCGTTGACATCCCAGAAATCATAGAAGAAACCATTCAATTCCAAAGCCTGAATGAACGGCTGCTCCGTCGGGTAATCAATGGCATAGCCGCCGTCATCATCCACCATGAGAACGGAGTAGGAACCGTTGATGACGCGGAGTGACATCGGCTGCATCCGGCCGCTGTTGTTTGATGAGGCTGCAAATGTGCCGAATCCTTCACGGACCTCACCATCGGTTTGGACGCGGATCGTGACTTCGACTTCTTCGGCGGGATCGAGAGCGACACTGGTCGAGGTGTACCAAGTTGCGTCACCCTCAATCTGGAAATCGGCCGACCAACCGTCAAAGATTGCATCAATCGAGAGATCGATATTGTCGGCGACGGTGCCGATATTCTCGAGAGTTCCGGAAAAGATCGCTTCACCATCGCCCAAGGGGACCGATTTCATCCGGATCGGGATCGTAAGAGCAAAGTCTTGAACCTGGCTCAGGAACCCCGTCTGAATGATTGCTCTGCCGGCATTGTGCTCTTGCAATATAACAACGCCGTGGAGATGGCTTGGATCCACACCGTAGGGAAGATTTACTTCGACCACGGCGGTGGCGACATCGTTCACATCCGTCAGCGTGATAGGGGCGCTGCCGAACGCCACGACACCGTTGCCATAGGTCCCGAAATTGTCTTGATAGACAAAGAAGTCAGCCTCGGTATTATTGAGCGTTACAGGATCCAGAAGTTCGAACGTGGCTTGAACATAACCAACATCACCCACCGGCGCGAAGTAGCCGTTGGTGATTTCCACCGGGCTCACGCCGCCGGTATTGGTCATCCGGGTGACATATCTTGTCCGGTAATTTGAATAAGCGGATGTGCAACTGCTGGCGCCGGTGACGGTATACATTCCGTCAATCTTAACGTCAGGGATACCACTCACACTATACCAAGAGGCGCGTGCATTGACTTCAGGGAGCTCATAATCATCGCCGACATGCAAATCGAGCCAAAAGAAGGTATCAGGAAACTCATTTTGTAAGGTTTCTAGCCCGCACCGGGCGTCAGGACAGTATCCTCACCAGGTGGCGCCGTATTCCTCGCCGAGAATGATCTTGGGAACACCGGCCAGGACCGGGCTTCCCAAGGCGAAGAGGAATGCGACCAACAGCATCAAGACATTCCGGGTCAAACGCATCTGTCTCCTCCTATGATATATTGTTGCGGGATGTCCACAGATATCTCATCGGCGAGGGATAAAGCCGAAGCCCCATCCATCCCGTTTCCCCATTACTACCTATAAATTATAACATGATTCATATAAAGTAGCCAGTCCATGGTGACTATCCCGACAAAAAAGGTGGGAAATATTCAAGGCGACTTATCAAGAGGTAGAGCGGGGCGACCCGAAAAAATCCCAATAGCCTGTAATGATTTGTTTTACAATCAGTTATGTGACCAGTAGTCGACAGAGTCACGAGATTTGCCGGTACCCATAGCCCGGCGGGGGTTGTCACTGGAATCTCCCGGCCGGGCTCGAAACAGGGTGCCCTATCGTAGCCCTCTATGGGTGACGTCCCTTTTCTTGGCCTAACCCCTTTTCTTGGCCGCCTCCGGGATCGCCTTCCAGATTCTCACCGCCAAGATCGCTCCAATGACGGCGAATGGGAATAAGAAGAGGGGCCAGATCGACCAACCCCGCTGGCTATCGCTAAAATAGCCGCCAAAGGTCCACCCCTTTTGGCTTTCAGTGATAAAGCCGAGGCAGAGTGATTGCACACCGGTTCCAAGATAAACCAGCCCATCGATCAGACCGACAGCCGTGCCGACATTTTTGCGGCCGCCAAAATCCATGGAGGCGGTCCCGGACAGCATCCCATGCGTGCCGATGACACAATAGGAGATGAGAAAAACGCAGACCCCCAAAACCCAAATATGACTGAGACCAAAAACCATGACGAGGACGCAGACCGCCATCAAGGCATAGAGAAGGCCGGCGACGGGTCCCCGGCGGGAGCCGAAGACTTTGTCTGAGATCCAGCCGGCGGTCATCCCGCCGGTGGCGCCGGCCAGGAAGAGCATGGAACCCCAATTCTGGGTCACAAAAAAGGTTTTATAATATCCTAAGTCCTTCGCGAAAATCGGATACCAATGCATAATGCCCTGGCGGAGAACGCCGGTGCAGAACTCAATAGCTCCGATGGTGATGACAACCGGATTCGTTACGACCTTCTTCAGGATGACACGGATGGGATCAGGTTTGTCGTCTTCACCGCTTGAGGCGTCGCCGGTTTCGATATCCTTCATGCCGGCTTTGCTGGGGCTGTCCTGGACCATGAGATAATTGATGAGCACGAAGATGAAGAGTAAGACGGATGGGATCCAGAAGACCCAATAGGGGGCCGACACGACAACCGTTCCATCAGGACTCGTGGTGGTGTGGAGTAGATTAACAATGAATTGCCCGATCTGAAATGCGAAGAATATGCCCGTCGAGATCAGAATGCCGAAGATTCCACCGAACATCCCGCGCTCGCGGACATGGAACCAATGGCTGTTGACTTTCACGATGCTGACGGCGCCGAAGCTCTGGAAATACATATTGATCGCGTAGAGGATTGAGAAGACCAAGACAAGATTCGTTTCCGGTTTCGTATAGGTAAAGAAACCCATCAGTGCATTGGCCACACCGGCTCCGGAAGCGGAGAGGAGCATCGCCTTGCGGCCGCCGATTTTGTCTGTCATCGGGCCGTTGATGATGAAGGCGAAGGCGTAGGTGATCGTACCGATGGCGAAGATGATTCCAAAGTCGGCTTTTGTCATCAGATCGCCGAAGGCGATTTTCGCCACGGTGAGGTTGTAGCGCCCCATATAGAGCAGGGCGTAGGTCACTCCCAAAGGCACCCAGTTAAAAACCCTCCGGCGCATGAAGGCGCTTGAATGGTTCATGGGGTTTCCCATCATCCTGGTGAAGATGATCACCACGATAATGATCCCGAGAAAAACGACTAAGTTCGACACATCAGGGCTCCTTTCGAGGAGGGATTGTATTCCCCCAATGCCTTATAGGCTCCGCCGCGCCTTCCACAGCTTCGCACAAACCTCTTCCAGGTGGGGACCGAGCCGTTTCGGATCAAGGGTCTTTTCCGGCATATTTTCAAAAACGGCATAAGGGATTTTTCTGTCGCCGACAATCAGAAAATCGGGGTCCTTCGATGAAAACTCGGCCCACTCCGATTCTTTGTATAAGAACTCGATTTTTTTATCTTCAAGGGCGTGTTCGAGGATGCTATCCGGCTTATCTGGATTATAGCGGCGCCGGTTTTTGCGCAGCGATTCCTCCCAATCCACATTAATATAAATGGTGTTGGCCTTGGCGAGGACAACATCGGCCAGATACTTATAGGCCTCAGCGAAGCCGCCGTGCTGCGTTCCTCGGGCGAACTCAAAGATCGCGGTGTGGGTGTCGTGATAACGGGGACAATCCCGAAGTCGTTTTGAGTAAAAGAGGTTCAATTTCTCGATCAGGAAATTCCAAAAAAACGGATCTTTAAAGACATAACCGGGTCTTGTCTCTCCTTCGTAAAAATAGTGAGTATCGGAAATCAGGCGGTCTTTGCCGTGGCGTTGGTAGATATCATCATCCTCAAACCGCTCCCAGAGAATCGGAAAATCATCGAATTCCTCAAATTCACCAATGTGAAAGCGGCGGATTCTTTCTTCGACAGGTGTTTTTTTCAGATAATCGATCACCTCAGATTTGCCTGCGGCGGGGCGCCCATTGAGGATGATAATATCGAAGATCTCTTTGATGCCGCTGAAATCCTTGCCCGTGTTGCCCATGTCGCCCATGATTCGGTCCTTTCCCGATCCCGCCGCCTTCGCGCCGTGATCCTCTGCGGTCCTTCAGATCGCCTCAGGGGAGCCATCAAAAGGGATGGTCATGAGACGCCGAGTTTAGATGAGGCATGTCAAATGAAACATTTCAAATTATGCGTATTATAGAGCAGGGAAATTTTAGAGCAAGAACATGTATTCTGTTGTGATGGAACCGGTTAGAAGATTCCAAGCGGGAATGCCCAGCGGAATTGCCGGAATTTCGTTGCCATCGGGTCATTTCAGCTGTAAACGCATATCGGGTCGTTCGCGAGAGGAGTCTAGCATCCTCATGATTTTTCGCATTGCTCTGTCAATATATGGATGCCTCTTCTTGCTTGCCGGGGCAGCGTTCACCGAAACTCTTGAGTTGGAATCAGAACCCGACCCGGCCTGTATCACCATCAAGCCGGTCTGGAATGGCCTTTCCGGGGTCACCCGTGGAACAGGTGTCGTTCTGTTGGATCCGCGTGTGGGGGGAGTGTGAAGAGTGTACCGTTATTGTCCGGGCCAACGCCATCACGGTCGGCACCTATCAGATCATCAGGAGTACCGACTTCAACGGTGCCGTGGGTGATGGCGTGGTGAATGCCGCCGATCTCTCCTTCTTTGCGACGGCTTTCAATTATACACAATTTGCATGTGCTGACTCGAATCCGGGGGGCTGCCGCTAGACATGCCGAAGTCCGGCCTAAGACTTTTGTAATGTCCATGAATCGGAGGATAGCCGCCTTCCCTCAATTTGGCTGACTAAAACCGGCGCAGCTTAGGTTCTATCAGACTCTTAAACCCTTCAAAGTCTTGACGCGACCCCATTGGATGCATAACTATTCGTCATAAGAATTCATTCAGAGATTCCTTGATTGGAGCGATGAAGGAGAGCCCATGAGTCTTTTTGCCATCTTCGCTTTATTGATGACGATAACGGCTCTATTCAGTTTTTTAAACGAACGGTGGTTCAAGTTGCCAACAACCATCGGGGTCATGGTCGCTTCATTGTTAGCTTCCATTATACTTATTATCCTCAGCAGGCTCGGTCTCAATGCTTCAGGATGGGCTTTTTCCATTCTTCAACGGATAGACTTCAATGCCCTATTAATGAAAGGAATGCTGAGTTTTCTTTTGTTTGCCGGGGCGCTGCATTTGGATCTCGATTCGCTCCTGGATAGACGATGGAGTATTCTGACACTGGCAACGGTGGGGGTCCTGATTTCGACTTTTATGATCGGAACGGCATCCTGGCTCATCTTTAATGCAATCGGTTTGGAAGTCCCATTTGTCTATGCATTATTATTCGGCGCCCTCATATCACCGACTGACCCCATCGCCGTTCTAGGGCTGCTGAAAAGAGCCAAGATGCCGGGAACGCTCGAAACGATGATTACCGGAGAATCCCTGTTTAATGATGGTGTTGGAGTGGTTGTCTTTACCCTGGTTTTAGGATTTATAGCCGGTGGGCATGAAATGTCCTTGTGGGAGACCGGAAAATTGTTTTTTGTGGAGGCCATCGGCGGCGTGATTTACGGCATACTCCTCGGCCTACTTGGTTACCTTTTCCTCAAGAGCGTAGATAATTATAAAGTCGAAGCTCTGCTGAGTCTGGCGCTTGTAACTGGAGGATATGCTCTGGCTGGTTTTCTGCATACATCCGGCCCCATCGCAATGGTCGTGGCCGGGTTATTTATTGGGAACCGTGGCCGGGCTTTCGCGATGTCGGATAAAACAAGGGAGCGATTGGATGACTTTTGGGAGCTGATGGACGAGATTCTCAATGCTCTTCTTTTTGTCATGATCGGTTTGGAAGTCCTGGTCCTGGATTTGATGCGGCCCTATTTTGTTGCGGGCTTCCTTCTCATCCCCACCGTCTTGATATCGAGGTTTTTCAGTGTCGGCATACCATTGTCGTTGCTGCGGTATTATAAAGCCCCGCCCCCGTACACGATTCGTATCATGACATGGGGAGGACTTCGCGGGGGTGTTTCGATCGCGCTCGCTCTATCACTGCCCCTGTCTCCGCAGAGGGGATTGATATTAATGTCCACATATATCATCGTTATTTTCGCAATACTTGTACAGGGGCTGACATTCGGGCGGTTGGCCCGATGGGTGTCGGCAAAAATACCGAGTGTTTGAAAAGCAGAAGCTGGATATGACAGGCACTTGTTTTGATATAAAGCGATATGCGATCCATGACGGCCCGGGAATTCGTACCACTGTTTTCCTCAAAGGATGTCCTCTCGATTGCCCCTGGTGTCATAACCCTGAGGGGAAGAGCCGCGAGCGGGAAATCCTCCTTATTCCGGACCGTTGTATTGAATGCGGTGCCTGTCTGGAGGTATGTCCGACTTCCTCTATCGTTAGAAAAGGGGATACCATTGAAACGCAAACCCGCCTCTGCACTCAATGCGGACAATGCGTTGAAGTATGCCCCTCTGAAGCGAGGAGACACATTGGATGGGAGATCTCGGTGCCGGAACTGATGAATCGCATTCTACGGGATCGTCCTTTTTTTGAGGAATCCAATGGAGGCGTCACCTTCTCGGGAGGTGAGCCGTTTTATCAACCTGAATTTCTCCTTGCCTGTCTGGCATCCTGCCGTGAGCATGGGCTGCATACCGCGGTCGATACCAGCGGCTTTGTCGCCAAAAGCGTTCTGATGGATTCAGCACCTCTGATCGATCTCTATCTTTTTGACTTAAAGACCGCAAATGATGAGTGTCATCGGTCCTGGACCGGCGTATCGGTCATACCGATTCTTGAGAATCTTCGGATATTGGATGAAATGGACAATGAGGTATGGATCCGGATTCCACTGATACCCGGTCTCAATGACGATGCGCCAGCTCTCGCTTCCTTGGGGGAATTCCTGCTCTCATTGAAAAGAAAACATCCCATTACCATCCTGCCCTATCACATGGTAGGCTCTGATAAGGCGAGGCGATTACTAGGATCCATGAAATCCTTCAGGCAATTCGAACACCCTTCAATTGAAACAATCCGCCGCATGAGGGATCATTTGGCCTCCCTGGGTTTGGATCTTCAGTTTTGAATATTCGGGTTCGACATTGTGGTTGAATTAGAAAAGGATCTCCTGATTCCATGAATTCGAGGATTCAAAGATTGCGTGAGCAAAGCCTCTCATCAAAACCGATTCTATCAACCGAACGGGCGGAATTGTTGACCCGGTTTTATCGAGATAACATCGATAAATATCCGACGCCTATCCTGCGCGCCCTTTCCTTTAAGTACCTTTGTGAACACAAAGTAATCTATATCGGAGAAGAGGAGTTGATAGTCGGGGAAAGGGGGCCGGAACCCAAGGCCACACCCACCTATCCAGAATTGACATGCCATAGTATTGAAGATTTGAGGATCCTTAACAGCAGGAGCCGGACTGATTACGGCGTCTCCATCGAATCGATATCCATCTATGAGAATGAGATCATTCCTTTCTGGAGGGGGCGAAGCCTCAGAGATCAGATTTTCAATGAACTGCCGCGGGATTGGGTGCTGTCTTACGAGGCGGGGATTTTTACAGAATTCATGGAGCAAAGAGCCCCGGGACACACCGTTGCTGATGGGAAAATCTATCTGAAGGGGATGAACGACTTTAAAGCCGACATCAAAGAAGTATTGGAGAAGCTGCATTTCATAGAGGATCCCTTGGCGCTTCAAAAAAAAGTTCAGCTTCAGGCCATGATCATCGCTGCGGATGCGGTGATCCTTTTTGCGCGGCGACATGCCGACCTCGCCCAAAGATTAGCGGAACGGGAAATCGATCCGCATAGAAAACAGGAGCTGGAGAAAATCCGGGAGACTTGTCTCCGTGTGCCGGCGGCTCCTCCCAGGGATTTTTGGGAGGCGCTCCAAATGTACTGGTTCTGTCATTTGGCTGTTATTACGGAACTTAATGGGTGGGATTCTTTCTGCCCCGGTCATCTGGATCAACACCTCGAACCCTTCTATCAGAATGGGTTGCATGATGAAGTCATTTCAAGAGAAGAGGCCAAGGAGCTTCTGCAGAGCTTCTTCATCAAGTTCAACAACCACCCCGCGCCCCCGAAGGTCGGTGTTACGGCCGCCGAAAGCGGGACCTACACCGATTTCACAAATATAAACCTGGCAGGCTTGAGGAAGGACGGCTCCAGCGGTGTCGGTGAGGTTTCCTATCTTCTGTTGGAAGTCATCGATGAGCTGCATATTCTCCAACCTGGCCAGAATGTTCAGATTTCCGGGGAAACTCAGACTGAGTTTCTTCATGAAGCTTGCCGGGTGATCAGGAAGGGGTACGGATTCCCTTCCGTTTTCAATGCCGATATGATCGTCAAAGAGTTGATACGCCAGGGAAAAGAAGTGGAGGATGCCCGCGAAGGAGGGGCCAGCGGTTGCGTCGAGGCGGGCGCCTTCGGCAAAGAAGCCTATATTCTGACCGGTTATCTCAATCTTCCCAAGATCTTGGAAGTGACCCTCCATGACGGTCTGGATCCCGGAACAGGAATCCAATTGGGGCCCGAAACCGGCGCGCCGGAGGATTTTAAGACATTTCAAGATCTGTTTCAGGCTTGGGAAATGCAGCTTCATCATTTTATTGATGTAAAGATGCGCGGGAACCTGCTCATCGAGCGGATCTATGCAGAGCGGATGCCGGCGCCGTTTCTCTCTTTGATCACGGATGATTGTATAAAGAAGGGAATGGACTACAACGAAGGGGGCGCTCGATACAATACGAGTTACATCCAAGGCGTCGGCATCGGGACATTGACCGACAGCTTCGCCGCCATCAAGTGGATTGTCTATGACAAAAGAATCCTGACACTTGCGGATCTTCTCACCGCGACGGACGCTGACTTTGAAGGAAAAGAAGAACTCCGCCGGCTCCTCCGGAATAAATCCCCCAAATGGGGGAATGATGATGACAGCGCGGATGAAATCATGCGTGCGGCCTTTGACGCTTTTTTTGCGGCGGTCGACGGACGTCCGAATCTACGCGGAGGCACGTATCACATTAATATGTTGCCGACGACCTGCCACATCTATTTCGGGTCGGTAACCGGCGCGACGCCGGACGGGCGGAGGGCTGCGGAAGCCCTTTCTGAAGGGATCTCTCCCGTACAAGGCATGGATCGCCACGGACCGACGGCGGTGCTGCTGTCCGCGGCGAAGATGGAGCATGTCAGGACCGGCGGCACGCTGTTGAATATGAAGTTTCTTCCCCATGTTCTCGAAGGCGAGGATGGATTGAAGAAGCTGGCTGCACTCATTCGAACTTACTTCAGGCTCGGAGGGCATCACATCCAATTTAATGTTGTCGATGAGAAGATTCTCCGACAAGCTCAGGTGTCGCCGGAAGAATACCGGGACTTGATTGTTCGCGTCGCCGGCTACAGCGATTACTTTTGTGATCTTTCCGAATCGCTTCAGGATGAGATCATTTCTCGAACGGCCCAGTCGGCCCATTAGGCGTGTCCCATGATGAAAGCCAATCGACAGGTTCGCCGGCGCATTCAATGCAGGGGGACGGTGCAGGGAGTCGGTTTTCGTCCCGCGATTTACCGTCTGGCGGTATCGCTTGAATTGGGCGGATGGGTTCTCAACAGCCCGCAGGGCGTCATTATTGAGATTCAAGGCTCCCCAAACGTCTTGGATCGGTTTGTGAAAGATCTGCCCGCTGCTCTACCCATTCTGGCCGATTTGCAGGACATCGAATCATCGATTGTCCCCACCGAGGAATGGTCCCCATTCCAGGTCAGACGCTCCGAAGGGGGAGATCAGGCCCGTGGCTCTCTTCCTCCGGATAGCGCACCCTGCCAAGAGTGTCGTCAAGATATGGAAGAAGTTTCCAACCGGCGGCGACATTATCCCTTTACCACCTGTTCCAATTGCGGACCGCGATTCTCGGTTGTCCACAATCTTCCGTATGATCGTGAGCGGACATCGATGGGCTGCTTCCCCATGTGTCCGGATTGTGAAAGCGAATATACCAATCCCGCGGATAGGCGTTTTCATGCGGAGCCTCTGGCATGCCCTGCTTGCGGGCCGCGTCTCTGGCTGGCGGCCCGAGGCGGAGAGGCGTTGGGAGAGGGGGAAGAGGCCCTCTTTAAGGCTCAAAGGATGCTGTCGGATGGAGGGATCGTCGCGGTGAAGGGGATGGGTGGTTTCCAGCTCGCCTGCCGCGCCGATCGAGCAGCCTCGGTAGAGACTTTGCGGGAACGCAAACGGAGATTCGGGAAGCCCTTCGCCGTCATGGCCCGGGATATCGAAACGGCGCGCCAATGTGCGCACCTTCACCCATCCGACGAAAAACTTCTGCAATCCGCGGCGGCGCCGATACTTCTCGCACCGCATCGCAAGGGGAGCCCGGTGGCCCGCGCCGCGGCCCCGGGATGCGCCGATATCGGAATCATGCTTCCGACAACACCTCTCCATATCGAACTCTTTCGTGGAACCGACTATGCTCTTTTGGTCATGACTTCCGGGAATATTTCCGATGAGCCGATCTGTTGTGGCAATCGCGAGGCTCTGAAAAGATTGGCCGGCATCGCCGACCTTTTCCTTCTGCACGATAGGGATGTCGTTCGACGTCTTGATGATTCCGTGATGCGGACCGATGACGGCATCCATTATTCTGTACGGCGCTCGCGGGGATCCGTCCCTCAATCTCTGCCGTTGCCCGAGACATCGCCGCAACCGGCCCTCGCGCTGGGAGGGCACCTGCAAACGACCGCATGTCTCGCCATTGAAGATGCGGCCGTGCCGTCGCAGCATGTGGGTGACCTCGATCATGAGGAGGCCCGGGAGTTTCTGTTGGAAGCGGCTTTGGGTCTTGAGGAATTAACTCAGACACGGGCTTCGGTTGTGGCCGTCGATCTCCATCCCGATTACAGTAGTACTTGGCTTGGAGAGGCGCTTTCAATGGAGCGTGGCATTCCTTTGCTCCGGTTTCAGCACCACCTGGCGCATGCCGCAGCCGTGCTGGGGGAACACCGTGAGTTTCCGCAGCGCGGAGAAAGATGCGCCGCCCTCCTTCTTGATGGAACCGGGTGGGGTCCGGATGGCATCGCATGGGGCGGGGAGTGGCTTATCTTGGATGGCGCTTTAACGTGGCGGCGCAGCGCCCATCTGGAACCGCTACCCCTTGTCGGTGGTGAGCAGGCCGTACGCCAGCCCTGGCGGGTGCTTTGTGCCGCTTTAACAAAGGCCGGTGGGCGGGATCTTCTCAAAGCGCTGCCCTGGACGGCGGAGATCGGTGAAGAAACCATCGACACGGTTTGCCGGCTCTCTGTCTCCGAAGTTTGGCCATTGGCGACGGGCGCAGGGAGATTGTTTGAGGCCGCCGGCGCCCTTCTCGGTCTTGCCTTGCAAAACCGATATGAGGGAGAGGCCGCCGCTCGATTGGAATCCAAAGCCTCGGAGGCCGGAACGGGATCGGATTGGTCTGAGGTTCTGATTCCAGCTGGGGATCCTCCGGTTTTACCGGTGTCCGAATTGCTGCTTGCCGCCGCCGTACGGATGGTGGAGGGTTGCCCGGCGGCCTCTGTCGCCCGTGACTTTCACGAAACATTCTGCCGCCTGGCGGCCGACCTGACGATGAAGACTATCCCTGAAAATGTGCGGATCGTCGCTCTCGGTGGAGGGTGCTTCGTCAATCGTCTGCTGCGGCGGGGTCTCAAGGAGAGATTGGTGCGATCAGGCTTCACCGTTCTTCTTCCGGAAAGGGTGCCGGCGGGCGATGGTGGATTATCTTATGGCCAATCCGTCTTGACCGCTGTCGCATTGGCCCGGAACACGAAACCGGAATGGGTGTGATTGTCCTGGTGTGATTCATGCAGGAGTCATTAATACAGGAGTGATTTATACAATGTGTCTTGCTGTGCCGATGAAATTAATTGAGAAGAAAGCTCAATCGGGGATTGTGGAACTCAAAGGTATCCGGCGGCAGGTTTCCCTCATGCTGGTGCCCGAGGCGCAACTCGGCGAGCATCTTCTTATCCATGCCGGATACGCCATCGGATCAGTGGATGAGAATGAAGCCGCTGAAACGATCCGTATTCTTGAAGAAATGGCCGAGCTTGATGCGAAAGCATCGCGGGAAGAGATTGTGGGGGACAAGGCTCGGGAGAATGGGAGCCTGAATGATGAGCGATGACCGTATCTTCAGTGATTCCAGATCGGTTTCAGCCCTCTTGAAACAGATCAAGGAAGTCGCGCGGGGAATCCCCGCGACCGTGACTTTCATGGAGGTTTGCGGCACCCACACGCACGCCATCGGCGCCGCCGGTCTTCGCCGTCTGCTCCCCGAGAAGATCAGATTAGTATCGGGACCGGGATGTCCGGTCTGTGTCACACCGGTAGGTTTTTTGGATCGGGCCGAGGCCCTCGCCGCGCTTCCCGAGACGGTGATTTGTACATTTGGGGATCTTTACCGTGTTCCCTCGAGCCGGGGCAGTCTCGAGAGAGCGGCGGCGGAGGGCTGCTCCATTCAAATTGTCTATTCTCCGCGAGACGCCCTGGAAATAGCCGCGCAGCACCCGCAAAAGAGAGTGATCTTTCTCGCCGTCGGTTTTGAGACAACCACCCCTGGTATTGTCGCTACCCTGGCGGAGGCGGAGGAACGCCAACTCCGGAATTTCATGATCCTGCCGGGAAATAAGATCATCCCACCGGCATTAGAGGCTTTGGCCGATGATCCTGAACTTCGACTCCACGGATTCATCCTGCCGGGCCACGTATCGGTCATTACGGGATCCGACTTTTATTCATTTCTGGCATCTCGTTTCCACCTACCCGCCGTTGTCACCGGTTTCACACCCGCCGATATTCTCCGGTGTGTGTTGGAACTCTGCAGGCAGGTTGCGGAAGGAGAGGCGAAAGTCGTGAACCACTACGGCCGGGTTGTCACCGCCAAAGGCAATGGCGTGGCCCAGGACCTCGTGAAACGGTATATGGAGCCGGCAGACGCCGACTGGCGGGGATTGGGACCCATCCCCGGATCCGGTTTGGCCTTGAGGAAGGAGTGGGTCCATCGGGATGCTTTGGAGATTCCCGTTCCTCTGCCGAAAACAAAGGAACCGGAGGGCTGCCGGTGCGGGGATGTTTTGAAGGGGCTCATTGATCCGCCTGAATGCCACCTCTTTAACAAGGGATGCTCGCCGGACCATCCCGTGGGCGCCTGCATGGTGTCGAGTGAAGGCTCCTGCGCAGCATGGCACAGGCATGAACGGAGGGTTTCGTGAAACAAACGATAAGCGGCACCGGCAAGGTTCTATTGGCGCACGGATCCGGCGGCCGGATGACCCATGAGTTGGTCCGCGATGTTTTTGTGGCCCACCTGGATAATCCGTTTTTATCGACCCTCTCCGATGCGGTGGTTCTCCCCGAACTGACCGCAGGGTGCCGGCCGGCTCTGACCACCGATGCCTTTGTCGTCGACCCCGCTGTCTTTCCGGGTGGGGATGTCGGCTATCTCTCCGTATGCGGCACGATCAATGATTTGGCGGTGGCGGGAGCCAAACCGCTCTATCTCACCTGGGCCCTGATACTTGAGGAAGGGGCCGATGGCGAATTGCTCGAGGTTTGCGCAAAAGGCGCCTCCAGAGCCGCCGAAGAAGCAGGTGTCCTGATCGTGGCCGGCGACACCAAGGTCGTTCCCCACGGCAGGGGTGATAAGATATACATTACGACGGCCGGGCTGGGCGAGATCCCGATGGAGAGGCATGTTGGAGATGATCGAATCGCCGTGGGAGATGCCATTCTAGTGACCGGTTCCATCGGCGAGCATGGCGCAACGATCATGGCCTGCCGGCATCATCTTTCGGGAGACAATCTCAAATCCGACTGCGCTCCATTGAATCATCTTTTGGAGTCTCTCTTCAGAGCGGAGTTGGAGATCCATTCCATGCATGATCCGACCCGTGGAGGGATTCTCACCACCTGCCATGAAGTGGCCGGACGGACGGGTCTTCGCATATCGCTTGAGGAGGAGTTGATTCCCGTCCGCCCGGAAGTTCAGGCGGTCTGCGAGTTGTTGGGATTGGATCCGCTCTCCGTACCCTGTGAAGGGCGCGCCCTTATTTGGTGTCCGGCGGAGCAAGCCGATCCTATTCTGAATCTACTCCGGCAGCACCCGCTGGGGGAGGGGGCCGTGCGCATCGGGATGATGGCACCGTTGGATCCGGGGAAGGCTCCGGTGATCCTCACCAATGCTTATGGAGCGGATCGTCCCCTGGATCTCCTCGCCGGTTCCGATCTCCCTCGGATTTGCTGATATTTAAAGATCTCCCCTTGACTGTCCGTTACATTTGTCGCACACTACGTGCGACAGGTGTAACGGAACCGGCAGAGGGATTATTCACCCGATTATCAAGAGGACCATCTATGAAGGCGCTTCCCGATCTCTCCCGATTTGAGCTTCAGTGCCTGAGAAAGCTCTGGAGTTGCAAGGAAGGGACGGTCAGAGATATCTATAAAGCCCTTGAAGATCCTCCGAGTTATTCCACCGTTCGGAAAATCGTGGAACGCCTTGAGGAGAAGGGGGCCGTCGAGCGGGTTCGGATGGAAGGCAAGGCCTGGCTTTACCGGTCGACCGTCTCAGCCCCCGCCATGATCCGCAAGGAGATCCGGCGTTTTCTCGATGTTGCCTTTGACGGCGCGGCTTTGCCTCTCATGTCTCATCTGGCGGATATGAAGGAGGTGAGTCTAAAGGACCTTAGAGAGATCGAAAAGAGGGTCGCATCGCATCGATCCGGTCAGCGCTCCTCGGAGGGTGGGCAACCGGGTTCCGGGAAATAGGTGAATCATGATCTTGCTCGCGAGCCACATAATGGAACGAATCTGGTTGATGGTCGCTACTCACCTCTGGCAAACCACGCTGTTTCTGGTTCCATTGTTTCTCACGGGTTTGCTCCTGCGCCGGGCGCCGGCGAGGTTTCTGAACAGACTCTACTGGCTGGGTTTGATCAAATTATTCCTTCCGCTCTCTCTCTTGAACGGTATCGGCTCGCGGCTGATCGGATGTTGGATGGATCAAGGGGCGGGGGGAAATGAAGAACGGTTTCTCACAACGATTTGGCACAACACCTCTTCGATTCTCAATCCCATCACCGTGGTAACGGGAAATTCGTCGGGAATCTATCATTTTGTACAAGGTGTCGGTGTCTATCTCTCGGCATTCTGGTTTGCCGGAGCGACCGGTCTCGGAGTTTTGTGGATTCTCGAAATCTGGCGCGGGAGGAGGCGTGATACCTTTGAATCTGTCTCTTCGGACGCGCTCTTGCAGCGTCGGCTCCTGGAAGCCGGCTGTGGTAAGGAAATCCCTTTGAACTCACTTCAAATAGATGAGCATGCGACAATGCCCCGGGTTACGGGATTGCTGCGGCCCAAAATCATCATCCCCAAAATTCTCATTCATAAGCTAACGCCGCTGGAACTTCGATGTATTCTATTGCATGAGAACGCCCACCGATTGCGGATGGATCCGCTGCGCGGTCTCATTCAGAGGATTGTTGTGATGGTTTTCTTTTACTATCCGCTGCTCTGGCCCCTCATGAGCCTGCTGAGGACGACCCGAGAAATGGCTTGTGATGAAGCAGCGGTGGAAGGTGGAATTCTGCCGGGATTCTATGGGAATGCCCTGGCTCGGGCGTTCAGCGCTGGGCTTCGGACAGCGGGGGAGTTTGCGGCGATACCCGGGGGAGATCGATCCCTCGTCAGTCGAAGACTCCGCCGGTTGGATCAACCTTGGAGGTTTAGGAATATGGCGAGATATCGAATTATTTTGGCCGCATGTGTTGCCCTTTTGGTGGCTGGCTCTATCTTCCCGCTTTCCCCGCCGGCTCGGGCGGAGAGTGCGGTGAAGGAAAACTCCACCATGCCTGAAGTTGTACATCAGGTCAGCCCCGATTATCCAGAAGAAGCCCGGAAGGCCGGATTGGAAGGGAAAGTCATCTTGCAGGTTACCATAAAGAAGGATGGTTCTCTCCGGGATATCACCGTTCTGGAAGAGGTCGAGGAAGGGGAGATCCTAACCAAAGCCTCCATCAAAGCCCTTGAGCAATGGAAATTCAAACCGGGAACCGAAGATGGGGAGCCTGTCGAATTGACGATTGCGATTCCATTCCAATTCCGACTGGATAGCGAACCCAAAAACTGATGATATTTCGGTGGGGAGCTTTCCGCTCCCCGCCATCTTTTCCCCACCTTTTCACTTCCAGACATTTCGTTTTAAATCAGTACAGAGGCTGGTAAGATCCTCCAGGCGGGCGGATCGATTCTATCAGACCTTCGGGAACGGATGGGGGAACAGATGTCCTATCGCACGATTCAAACAGGCGGGGCTCCGGCGGCGGTCGGGCCCTATTCGCAGGGCGTTGTCGCGGGGGATCTTCTCTTTACGGCGATGCAGATTGCCCTGGATCCCGCGACCGGTGAGATGCTCGGTGAGACGGCGGGCGATCAGGCGCGGCAATGCCTTAGGAATATCAAAGTCATTGTTGAAGCCGGTGGAAGTCGAATGGATCGTGTCGTCAAGACGACAATCTATCTGACGGATATCTCCGAATTCGGAAATGTTAATGCGATCTATGCCGAGTTTTTCGAAACCGCCCTGCCCTCGCGCGGGGTCTTAGAGGTTTCGGCGCTTCCCAAAGGGGCGCTGGTTGCCGTTGAGGCCGTCGCCGCCATTGGATAACGGCTGAAGGATTTAAAATCGATGTTATTCACATGGTAAATAGTCCCATTGGAGAATTGGACGAATTATGAAAGGAGGCGGTCATGCCGCTGCTCATCTCCCGGAAAGATGTCGAGAAGGTCCTCACGATGAAGGATTGTATCATTGCCGTCGAAAAGGCATTTGCGGAGCTGGCCAACGGCAGGACGATCATGCCTCAAAGGGCCGTCATTCCCATTTCGGATCACAAAGGGGTTTTTCTCGGTATGCCGGCCTATATCGGTGGGGAGATGAACGCCCTCGGCATCAAGATCGTCACCGTTTATCCTGAGAACCCCAAGAAATACAATATCCCAACCATCTTTGGAACCTTATCGCTCTGCGATCCAGCGACGGGCCGGACGATCGCAATTATGGACGCCGGTTATCTCACCGCGGTCAGAACAGGCGCCGCAAGCGGTGTCGCGACGAAATTTCTGGCCCGCGAGGATTCAAAAATCGCCGTCATCTTCGGAGCTGGTGTTCAGGCGCAAAAACAGCTTGAAGCGGTCCACATGCTGAGACCGCTGGAGAAGGTTTATGTGTTGGATCTCGTGACGAAAGCGCGGGATAAGTTTGCCCATGATATGAGCGAGACCTTCGGTATCGAGATGATCCCGACCGATGATGCTGAAATGGCGGTTAAAGATTCGGATATCATCATCACCGCTTCAAGTTCGCCCAATCCTGTCTTTGATGGGAACTGGATGAAGCCCGGGACCCACATAAACAATATCGGATCCCATTCTCCGACCGCTCGTGAACTGGATACCACAACGGTGAAACGGTCAAAATTCGTAGCCGATCTGAAAGAGGCCAATCTGGCGGAAGCGGGTGATATCCTTATCCCGATCAAGGAAGGGGCGGTGACGCAGGATCACATCTACGCGAGCCTCGGCGAGATTGTCACCGGCCGGAAAGCGGGCCGTGAGAATCCCAAAGAGATCACCCTTTTCAAATCCTGTGGACTCGCGATCCAGGATATCTCGACCGCTCTCTCTATTTATACCGCCGCCCGCGAAAAGGGGATCGGCACCGAAGTGGAGCTTTAGGCCGTCAGCGAGGCTTCATGAAAAAACGGCAAGTTCCATCAGATCCCCCCGCAGATGCCATGGCGGGCCCTGCGATGCGTTTCTTTGCGCCGGTCAGGCGTCATTATGTCTGGGTGCCCATGATCCTGCTGGGTCTTGCCGCTCTTCTGACCTTGGATCTGCGCCTGCACATTAATGGCGATAATGTCTCGTATATGCGCCTTGCCGAGTCAATCCGCAATGGGGAGGGGATCTGGCCCGCCAGCCGATTCCCCCCCGGATTCCCCTGGCTCCTCGTTCCCATCCAGTCAATTTGGGGACTGAATCTCCTTCCGCAGAAGATTTTGGTATTCACGGCGTATCTCGTCGCCGTTTTCTTCGGCACGCATTTAACATTCCGTTTCTGGGGGCCGTGGCGCGGTGGGCTGGCCGCCCTTCTGGGGATGAGTCTCATTCCCGTCGTTGAGTATTCGCACTACGTGATGAGTGAAATTCCTTTTCTTGCGGTCGTTATGGCCTGTTTCTGGTGGGTCGATCGGCGGGATGGGGAAGCCGCCCATTCTTTTCGGGAGGGTTTCATCGCAGGGGCATTGGCGATGGCGGCTTTCTGGATCCGCAGCGCCGGGCTGGTGATACCCGCCGCGGTTCTCGGGGCGTACGGGCTCCAGCGCCGCCGCAAAGCCGCCATGGGCGCCGCGCTGGCGATCATCCTCCTCATCCTTCCATGGATTGTGAAGACAGCGATGGGTGGGGCCGGGCAATCGTATATCCGTCAATTTTTTCTCGTGAATCCCTATTTTCCCGAATTCGGATTTCTAGGATTTCCCGATCTCCTCGATCGTCTCCTTCACAACGGCAAAGAGTATTTTTTGCTGGAAATACCTCATCTGGTCTGGCCGGCGATCTTTCGATCGACTTATACAAATGTGGCTGAGTTGAGCCGGTACCTACCGATTCCAGCAGTGGGCGCCGCATGGCTCCTCATCCTCATCGGTCTGGTGCAAGGCGCACGGCGACTCCAGGCCTGGGTTCTGGCAAGCCTGCTGACCCTTGTCCTGTGCCTGCTGTGGCCCCCCATTTGGGGATCATCCCGGTTCCTTGTTCCGATCGCCCCCTTCCTCATGTGGGCTTTCTTAAATGGCGCCTGGATTTTCTTCCGCTGGATCCTGGGTCCCAGAGGGCGTTGGTTTTTCAGGGTGGTCGTGCTGGCCCTCTTGATTCTGGCGGGCCAGAACCTTGTGAAATTGAAAATACAAAGCCGGACGTATCCTCCGGCTTGGGACGCTTACTTTCAGGCTGCGCGGTGGGTCCGTATGAATATGCCGGAGGGCATATTGATCATCGATCGGAAGCCCGGCCTTTTCGGATTTGTCAGCGAACGTCGCTGCGAAGGGTTTCCCCGGGAAGCCGATTCGCAGAAGATGCTGCAGAATTTTGAAGAACGCGACGTCGATCTCGTGGTCCTCTCCCGCATCCCCTACGATGACATCGGTCGGTTTCTCCTTCCCGCCATCAGCCGGCATCCCAACCGGTTTGAGCTGGTCTACAGCGATCGGGGCATTCCGGAGAGGGAAGTCTTCCTCTTCCATCTTCTCAGTCCGGCGGAAACCCCGGATTCATTGGGAATTCAGTAGGCCTCAGGCGGGCTTATTTCTCTGAATCCTAGCTCTTGGTAGGACTTGAATTTTTGCCATAATCTTGATATTCTAACAGTGCTGCTAAAATAGCTTTGCTGTGCCGCGTCGCAGGATCCCCAGGATGGGGTCCTTAGGGGAATGGGGAAGGATGAACTCCCCATCAAAGAGGAGAAGGTAACCCGGATGAGCCGATCGGGAATCTCATTATCCGTGGGATTTCTGCTTCACAGTGTCTCTATCTCCTTGTAAATCTAAGAGATACACCATTCGGTTCGTTCGTCTCAAGGGCGGGTTCGGGTCTGGGTGGCAATGGGCTCAACCCAAGGAAAGGAGATTTCCAGACTATGATGCTTAGGAACTCGCGGGGCCTAATCGGCCTTGCCATGGCACTCCTTGTCATTGGAGGTGGGTTGGTTCCGGTCCAGGGATTTACTCCTGCGGAGCAAAATTCGGCCTATGAAATCCCTCTAAAGGAGTTTGATCTTCACAATTATCGCGTCGAGCGGTTTGATGAGATAAGCCGGGATGTCACGACCAGTATCGCCAATCGTTATGGTGGAAACTGGACCATCTACTCCTGGAATCCGCAGACCCGTACGCCATCCTACATTTATGGCAGCGGTGTCGATTTGGCTGTCTCGCTCAGCGATGATTTCAATGCTGAAAGCGCCGCCCGCACGGCTCTGGCAGCCAATGCCGGTGTTCTCGGTCTTAATCCGGCCAATCTTCAGCTCCATGAAGTTACAAGAGGCCTCGGAAAGACAGCCGTCCACTTCCAGCAGATGTATGAAGGATTGGAAGTCGAGGGTGGCCGGGCGCACACAACCTTTATGGATACCGGACGACTCTTCGTGATGAGTTCAAACTATTATTCCGATATCCAGGTGGATCCCCATCCGACATTGATTGCTTCCGTGGCGGAAGAGGTCGCGCGTCAAGACCTCCCCTACAACTACGCCACTGATTCGATTGAGGATGGAACCCATCTTCTCATTCTGCCGGTTCCGGCATCTGAGACGGATGTTTCCTTTCATCTCGTTTGGCGTATCCGTGTTCGCACCGAGGACCCGATCGGGATCTGGGTGACGCATGTTGATGCCCATAGCGGCGGGATCCTCTGGCGTTACAATGATGTCCAATTCCTCAATTTCTCAGGCGACGATGAAGCCGAGGTTCAAGATGCGACCTATTGCAACGGCATCAATGATCAAGCGCAGGGCTATCAGTATGTCACCGTCTCCGGTGTCGGCACCGTCACGACCGATATCAATGGCAACTGGTCGCTTTCCTACGGCGGCACCGATAGCAAGGCGATTACTTCGGAAATGAACGGCCCTTGGTGTCATGTCGAGAATGTGGGCGGCGGTGAAGCCCTCTACTCGGGCACGGCGACGCCGGGCGTTCCATATACCGTCCACTGGGATGGGACCTGGGCGCAGAATGACGAGCGGGATGTCTTTAACGCTGTCAATGATATCCATGATTACTTCCTGGAGTTCGCTCCGACCTTCAGTTATGTCAATACGCGGATGAACTCCTTTGTCAGCCGCAACAGCACCTGTAATGCCTACTGGGATGGTACAATCAACTTCTACATCGAGGGCGGCGGATGCGCCAACACCGGCGAGATACAGGGCGTGGTGCATCACGAGTTCGGCCATGGTATCCAGTACACCATTCTGGGTTCCCAGGGCAACGAGGGTCTCGGCGAGGGGAACGGCGATATCATTGCGACCCTCATGACGGGCGAATCGATCATCGGCCGCGGATTCTATCTGAACCAGTGCGGCAGCGGGATCCGTGACTGCAACAACAACCTGATTTATCCCAATGATGTCGTGGGCCAGCCGATCCACTCCGCCGGCCGTGTCATCTGCGGTTTCAACTGGGACATGTGGCAGGAGCTGCAGAACACCTATGATTATGAGAGCTCACGGATCCTGGCCGGCGAGTTGTGGCACTATGGCAGAGTGCTGGAACATCCCATGTATCAGCCGGATCAGGTCCTCGCTTATTTCATCGCCGATGATGACGACGGCAATCTCGATAACGGCACACCGCACTACAATGCGATCTGCACGGGCGCCACAAATCATAACTTCGATTGCCCCGAGATTCTCGAGGGTGTCCTCATCAGCCATATCCCGCCGGTGACTCCGGTCCCCGAGGGTGATGTCATCTTGGCTGCCGAGATCTTCTCGACGATCACCGCCATGGATCCCGATTCCGTGCGGGTCATCTACCGCAAGAACGGCGGGTCGTTCATCAGTGCGCCCATGACGAACACGGGCGGCAACGACTACGAACTGATCCTGGCCGGCCAGACCGAACCGGCTGATGTCGAGTATTACATTCACGCCGTCGATCAAGAGGGCAACTACCGCAATGCGCCTTCAACGGCTCCCGCGGAGTTCTACAGCTTCGCCATTCCAACCCTCTTTGATGATATCGAAAGCGAGGAAGGTTGGAGCGTGAATGACGAAGGGTCCGATAACGCCACGACGGGTGCCTGGGAAAGGGGCGATCCGGAAGCGACCTCGGCTCAGCCGGAAAATGATCATACACCGGCGCCGGGGGTTAACTGTTGGATCACCGGTCGGGCCTCCGGCACCGCTGACGGCACCTTTGACATCGACGGCGGTACCACGAGCCTCTACTCACCGGTCTATGATATGTCGGGCGCTTCCTTCGCGCGCGTTAAGTATCATCGCTGGTACTCGAATGATAAGGGGAACGCCCCCAATGCCGATATCTGGGTTGTACAAGCCCGCAACAACGGCGGCGCCTGGCAGGATATCGAGAACACTCAATCGAACCAGAACCAGTGGTACCTCACCGGTGGCGATCTTCTGGCCCTCTTCGGTAGTGGCATCGGCGATGTCCAGTTCAAGTTTATCGCCTCAGATCTCAGTGATCCCTCTCTCGTAGAAGCCGGCGTGGATGATTTCATGCTGCTTCTCTCTCAGGGCGCCACTGATGTCGAGGGGACGACCACCCGGTTGGCCTACCGCCTTGAAGGCGCGGCGCCCAACCCCTTCACACCGCAGACCGTCCTCAGATTTGAGGTGCCCGAGGCGGTTCGCGCATCGCTTAGGATTTACGGTGTGGATGGACGTCTTGTCCGGAACCTGATGGAAGATACCGTACAGCCTGGTCGCTACTCGCAGACATGGGATGCTCGTGATGACGCCGGCCGGGAAGTCGCCGCGGGTGTCTACTACTACATTCTCGATGCGGGCGGCTTTAGGGCGACACGCCAAATGGTTCTCGTGAAGTAACCCGATTTAATATCGAGGAACATTAGAGGGCCGTCCCGGTGGGGCGGCCCTCATTTCATGCGATTTATAATAAATATGCCGGAAGAGAAGACAAAAACTGGCGGTGGCCGCGAGAGACACTCCATAATGGGGGGTACGCAGGAGAGGGTGCCAAGGCTCGCAGCCACCATGTTGGGACCGCTTTCCCCTGGGGTCTCGGTCCGCACGAAACGAAACCGTGCCGTGCGAGTGGAGGGCCCCAGAAAGATCGCAGTGCCCAAGACTGTTATTTTCTATACAACGGCCCGCTTGTTGGGTTCCCAAAATCGGTTCCAATATCCGAGCCAAAGAAGGCCGGGGAGGACCAAGCCTATGATCCGATCATCAGGGGAATCAGAGCCGGGGCATGGATCAACACCCCCCTTCCGGGCGATCGAAAGGCTGACGGCCAGCATCCGGGAGCTTGAAAAGGAAGGCTATACCATTGATCCCTGGATCGTCCCGGCCGGTACTGAATACCGCTCCCAGGTCTCCAATGTCGACAAGATTCTCGCCGTTCTAAGGGGATGTTTGCGCCTTGAACTTCCCACCGGCAGCCGCATCCTTAACTCGGGCTCGATTGCGAATATTGTACACGGCCTCAGACATTCGATCCGTGTCGAGGGTGAAGAAGATGCCTACGTGATGGTGGCGCACCGTGATCCCCCGCCGATTCCACCGGAGGCGTTTGAGACGGATGGCGTTTGAGAAGAAGATGAATCCTAAAGAGAAATGCTGGATCAATCGATGAGACGGATTCTGTGGATCACTCTTGGCGTTGGCGCCGGTCTTTTCCTTCTTGCCGCTTTATGGGGGCATGGAAAGATGCGAAAACTGATGGATTCCCGGCCGCTGTTCGAAGTGATCCCCTCGATCGGCAGGGTGGAGTGGAGTGAAATCCGGTGGAGCTATCTGCCCCCGCGGGTATTTCTGGACGATATCAAGGCGGAAGGGGAGTTCAGCAATGTTTTGTTAAAGGTTTCTTTTGAGCGGATCATTCTAAAACCAAGTTTGGGTGTCGTCGTGGGACGCGGACTCCGGTACAGCGATTGGTCGGCCGTCCTCGAGGGCGGCCGGCTCCTTGTTCCGGAATCCCTTGGATTCCTCTTTCCGAGCGTAGAGGTAAGGGACCGCATCGATGGGGCGTCCATGGGGGAAGGCGCCGATTCCCTCCCGGCGGTTCTGGCGGATTCTGTGAAAGAGATTTCAACCCATCGCACCGGAACGATCGATGCGAAGGCAACGGGTCCCGTCCGGCATCGGAAAGGTGGAGAATCAAATCGGGGACGGCAGGGTCATGCTCAATGGAGTTTGACCGCCCCCGAATTGATCCTGGCCGCCGGGGTGGCTGGAGATGATACCCTTCTACTGAAAATGGAAGGATTGAGGGTCAATATAGGAGAGCGAGAAGGCCGGACGCGATGGAGCGCCGATTGGACGATCCCGGGAGACGGCCGGCCCTGGTCCCTACTTGCTGAACGCGAAGGGAATGCCTGGGAGGGACCGCCCCGCAGCGTGATCCTCAAGGGCGGATCCCTGGATGGCCGGTGGTTGAATGCGCTCACCGGATCCCGCTTCCCCATTGGAGAAGCAGCGCGCTTTACCGGAATAAAGGGGCGCTGGGAAAACGAACTCTGGAGTCTCGAGGGGGCGTTTCAGGGCCCGGTCGTCCAGGATGGAATAAGCATTTGGATCGGACCGATGCCCGCAGACGCCGATTCGAACCAGGACCGGATTCATCCGATAGAGCGTTTTGACTTTCACATTTATGGCAGAACCGATACCTGCCCCCTGATTGTCGAAGATCTTCCCACAGAAGCGGGTTTGTCATCAACAGCCGACGTCAAGGTTCTCATCCACAATCATGGGTTGGGGACGCCCGGCCTTGAAACGGAGATACGCCTGAATCTTATCAAGATGGATGGCGTACCCCTGCCGGGGTCTCTTTCGCCCGATGCGGGATCTTGGAATCTCGCGGGACCTGCTTCTGGATGGGGCCGGTTAACCTATCCCCTGGCGCTGCTGCGCGGAGAGCCTTCCCCGCCCCCGACATGGGAGGCCGACCTCCATCTCGCTCAGGGAACGATCTCTGGTTTCCAGCCCCTTGAGGATGTCTTTCAATTGACCGGATCAAAACGGGCGATCGCTTATCAACAGCTGGACGCCCATCTTGAGGGGTGGGGGCGGGAGATTCTTATCGAGTCCATCGAGGCGGAAGGCGGTTCGGGACGGATTGATGGATCGCTAGCCATCGACGGCGCTCGCTATGAGGCTTACATTGCGGTGGTCCCCGAGACAAGTGACATCGGCTGGCTGGAGGATCTGCAGGTAAAGTCTCCCACACTTTATGCCCGGGCCGTTGATAACGGATCCCGGCGGAGGGTTGATCTTATACGATCAAGGCAGTGGAAAGCTCAGCGATCCAGTCTTATACAAAAGTGGAAATCCCGCGTGGCGGCTACTGAAGATTCCTTCCTCCATCCACAAGAAGATTGATCCCGGTCGTAAAGTCCGATCGTTCGATAAGGAAAAGAACCGTTTCGGCGATGTCGGCCGGCCTCCCCATTCGTTTCAGCACAGCCGCTTCGGCCATCATTTTGATTTTTGCGGTCATTTTCGCATTCTTTTTTAAAGTTAAAGCGCCCGCGGGGGGAAGGATCGCTCCCGGGCTGATCATATTCACACGCACCTCAGGGGCCAGTTCTCGAGCCAGGACCTTGGTTAAGGCCTCGAGCCCGGCTTTGCTTGCCGCATAGGCCGCATAACCGGCGTAGGGCCTCTGAATGGACCAATCTCCAAGGTTAATGATGACGCCCTGACCGGCTTTTTTCATCTTGGGACCCACGGCCCGGGAAAGAAGGGCCGGAGCCCGAAGATTAACGGCCATCACTCGATCCCATTCGCTTACGGAAAATTGATGAGGGGAGGTCATTTGATAGATTGAGGCGGAATTAATAAGGACGCTGACGGGCCCCAGCCTCTTTTCAATCCTTCGAACCAGTTCTTCAATCGCCGCGGGGCGGCTGAGATCGGCCCGGAAGGGCAGCCCCTTCAGACCCTTCTTCTGGAGCCCGGCCGCGAGAGATTTCGCTTCTACGGATGATGTGTGGTAGTGAATGGCGACAAGCGCACCCCGCCCGGCGAGATGCTCCACGATAGCTTTGCCGATCCGGCGGCCGCCTCCTGTGACAAGCGTAACGCACCCTTTGAGTTCCATCACTCCTCCAGAGTTGACCCGGCAAACGGTTCCTATATTCTGATTCTATACAACAATGCTCAATCTTGCCGGGGAGATACAAGCGCCTACAATGTCCTTCTTCGCCGGAAAGCATGGATTCGTTTAAAAGGAGGTTCCCGATGATCGGTTTCGGTTTGACCGATGAACAGCAAGATCTTAGGAAATTGGCCCGCGATTTCGCTAAGCAGGAAATTGCACCCAAAGCCGCCCATCATGATAAAACCGGAGAATTTCCCCGCGAGATCATAAAGAAGGCCTGGGAATTGGGTCTTATCAATACCCATATTCCCGAGGAGTACGGTGGGTTGGGCCTCAGTGTTTTGGACGGATGTCTCATATCCGAGGAATTTGCCGCCGGCTGCAGCGGCATCGGAACCGCGATGGAGGCCAACACCCTCGCGCAAGCTCCCGTCATCGTCGGCGGCACCGATGAGCAGAAGAAGAAATGGCTGTCTCCGATGTTGGATGAGTTGAAATTCGCCGCCTATTGCGTGACCGAACCGGATGCCGGATCCGATGTGCAGGGAATAAAAACCACGGCGGTGAAAAAGGGTAATGATTATGTCATCAACGGCCAGAAAATGTGGATCACCAACGGCTCAGTGGCCGATTGGCATTTTGTCGTTGCTTATACCGATCCAGAGGCCGGCACGCGCGGCATGAGTGCTTTTATCGTCCCCACACATCTGGATGGAGTAGAGATCGGGAAAAAAGAATGGAACATGGGCCAACGGGCATCCGACACGCGGGGGATCTCCTACAGCGATGTGGTTGTCCCGGCCGAGAATCGGATTGGTGAAGAAGGCAAGGGCTGGTCGCTTGCCATGGCCGCCTTCGATCATACCCGGCCGGTCGTCGCTTCGGCTGCCGTCGGTGTCGGCCGTTCAGCGATGGAGCACGCGATCCGTTATACAAAGGAAAGGAAGACGTTCGGCGTCTCCATCCACCGCCATCAAGCGATTGCCTTTATGATCGCCGATATGGCCAAGGATCTGGAGGCGGCGCGTCTCCTGGTCTGGCAGGCGGCCTGGAAAATCGATCAGGGTGAATCGAATACACTTGAGGCGGCTTATGCCAAGGCCTTCGCGGCTGATACGACGATGCGGGTCACAACCGACGCAGTGCAGATCTTCGGTGGCTACGGTTTTAATTCCGAGTACCCGGTCGAGAAACTCATGCGGGATGCGAAAATATTCCAGATTTATGAAGGAACGAGCCAGATTCAGAGGTTGATCATTTCAAAGATAGCGATTTCAAGACTCGCGCGATCCTTCTGATGGGCGTTCTGATCCTGGATCATGGCTGGGAAGGATCCAGATCGGTTTCTTCATGGCTTCACGCTCCTCGAGGGTTCTGAGGGTCATAATGTGAGGTTTGGCGCGGAAACGCCCCCAGAGCGACCATGGCGAAGGCAGACGCCGCAGCCGGTGAGCCATCCCTTTTAATTCTTCCAGGGGGAGGTCATTAAACCCTGTGATCCGCTCATCGGTATCCTGAATGGACGGCGCCGCCGATGTCGGCTCCAAGAGGAAGCCAAAGGAGTGGAATCTCCTCTGTCTCGTGCTCTCTATCATCCGGACCTCGAGATGAAAGAGGAACTGGAGGATACCCAATTTGAACCCGGTCTCTTCGTGAAGCTCCCGGTGGATGGCCACAGAGAGTTCTTCACCGCCTTTGAGCCCTCCGGTGGGGAGGCGGAAGAGGTCGGGAGGATAGAAGGACTTCGTGTGGACGAGGACGGCCCGTGGGGGGCGCGGGATGACCAAAACAATTTCCCCGGGTCGTTTGCGGTTGAAAGGATAACTAAATCTGGAATCGGGGCTTTTAGGGCGACGCAAGACCAGCGTCCGGCGGAGAGGCGGCCCGTACTTCTCGATGAGATCGGTATAGTCAGGGAAGTTTTGTGTCGGCCCGCTTCTTTTCCGCACCAAAACCTCCTCTGCAGGTCTTCCTTTCCTCGACAGGGAAAGCTTCAATCCAGAGGGCGATCTGATCCCTCTATCTCCCCAGTTACCCTGACCGGCATATCGGTTAGAATAACCGGGGATGATCCCGTCGTCGAGAAATGCGTGTCCTCCGGATACGAGGAGTTCGTCGATTTCAGTGGGCGTTTTTGAGGAGCAATGGCCATGGCAAACCAATTGAAAAAAAAGGGCAAAATGAGTTTTGGGCCGATTGCCGGTGGGATCCTCATGGGTCTCCTCCTGGCGGTGGCCATTTCCACTCTGACCTCGCAGGCCCAGGAGATCACGATCCTCCACACAAATGATATCCATGGATCCTATTTATCCAGGGAAGCCGATTGGAGGGATGATAGACCCCTCGTCGGGGGGATGGAAGCCTTGGCAGGCGAGGTTCGAGCGACCCGCGCCGATGTCGAGAATCTTCTCCTCCTGGATGGGGGGGATGTGATGACGGGACATCCGATTTGCGACTTGGTCGTTGATGATGTTCACGGAGGCGGTCTCATCAAGATCATGAATGCTCTCCAATATGACGCCATGACGCTGGGGAATCATGATCTGGATATATCCCAGGAAAATGTTCATGGATTGGAAGCCCTGGCCGATTTCCCCTTTCTCTGCTGCAATCTGGTCTATGAAGACGGACGGGGTTTTCTTGGCAAGGCTTGTGTCATCAAGAGAGTTGGAAAGCTGCGGGTCGGAATCATCGGCGTTATTACGGAGTTTCTCGCCGGCGTCGTTCAGAAGAAGAATATCGAGGGATTGAAAATTCTCGACCCCCTGGAACAGGTTCAGGCCCTGGCTGACAGCCTTGATTCTGAAACCGATCTCATCATTCTTCTCTCTCATATGGGTGTTGAGGCCGACCGGGAACTCGCGGCGAAGATTAAAAATGTCGATGTCATTGTGGGAGGGCATAGTCATACACGAATTAAGGAGCCGGAGGTGGTCGGGGATGTGCTCATCGTTCAGGCGGGAGGGCGGCTGACGCAGGTTGGACGCCTGGATCTGACGGTGAAGCATGATCGCGTCGTGGCTTATAAGGGCCGCCTGATCGATCTATGGATTGAGGGGATGGAGCCACAGGAAGATATCCGGCGGATGGTTCAAGGGTATGAGGAGGCGATCGGCGAGACCTTCGGCGAGGTGCTTGGGGAACTCAAAGTCGCCTGGACAAGGGATCATTACAGTGAAAGCAATCTGGGGGATTGGGTCTCGGATATCTTGAGAGTCGCCGGCGCGGGCGATTTCGCCGTTATGAATAGTGGGGGGCTCAGGAAGGATATGCCTCCGGGACCCATCCACCGCCTCGACATTTATGAGATCCTGCCGTTTGACAATGAGGCCTGCCGGTTCACCTGCACCGGTGAGGAACTCATGACGATGATTCGTCATAATGCGCAGGGCCAAGCCTTTCAGACGTCCGGGATTCTTCAGGTCTCAGGTTTGAGCTACTCCTTCAGATCGACTGCCGACGGCGGGGTTGAAATCATCAATGCCATGGTCAATGGAAAACCCATTAAACCCAAACAGACCTATACGGGGATCTCGGTGGATTTTGTCGTGATCAGCCAGGCTGAAAACTACCTCAGATTTAAACCGTCCAATGTGGTCAATCTGGGTTATAAACTCAATGAACTTGCCGTGCAGGCCGTTCGTGACGCAGGGATCTTGGGCGAAGACGTTCAGGGGAGAATGCAACAACTCACGCCGTAGAGTTCCATCCTTTTGCCGCTCACCGGTCCGGCGCCCACTGATGAGGCCGGCGGGATTCTAAAAATCGACGGACGGCTCGTCATCATCCGGAATGAGTTCTTCCTTCTCCAGCAGGAGTTCGTTAGGTTTTGGCTGTGAAGCGGTAAGCTTTCTCACCTCTGCGGAGAATTTTTTTCGCTTTCTCTCGTAAAAATTCGCTCGCTCCGTATTGTCCTTCTGCTTGAATCCCTCAACCAACTTTTCACATTTGAAAACGATCTGCTCGGCGACCATCCGGCGGTACTCTGAATTGAGGTACCCGCTCTGGAATGCTTTTTCCAGCGCATAGACACGGAAGCGGTGGGTGGCCCAGGTACTCTTCCCGTCTGAATTCCGGTGAGGAGTGTAGATAAGGGATTCCTGCATCGTGTGGATTGGGAAATTGGCCGAGAGACGCACCCAGAGATCGTAGTTTTCACAGTTGGGAAGATTTTCATCGAATCCCCCGATGACATCCAGGCATTTGCGGTGAATAATCGCTGCATTGTATGAAAGTTGGCGGTCGCAGATGATCTCCTCGAAAAGCCATCCGCCCGGTCCCGGCGTGCTGGCTTTTTTCAATGGCGTGCCATTGCGCATTGGGATTTGACCGGCGACAGTGATATAGACTCCTGTTTTTGTCTGGAAAAAACGAACTTGTTGACTCAATCGCTCGGGGAACCATCGGATTTCCGGATCAGAAACGGACACGAGTTTTCCGCGGGCCAAACGAACACCGCGATTGCAGGCGGTGCTGAATCCCCGGTTGCGCTGATAGACGTAGCGGAGCGGAATCCCATCAATTGTAAAGGTAACATTCCGGCGCTCTCTCGGATTCCTAATAGCGCGGGCGATATCCAGCGGTTCATCAAGATTGTCTTTCCAGCGTTCTGCAATGGATTCAAACGTCGTATCCGTTGAGCCGTCATCCATGATGATCAACTCAAAGCTGCGGTAGTTTTGATTTAAAATCGAATCAAGACTTACGAGAAGTTCATCTTTCTTATTACATGTCGGGAGAATCACACTCACCATTGCCATTGAACCTTCTCCTTCCCTGAGAAATGCGTTAACAAACCGCCCCGGTCTTCCATGCCCTTTTACCACCGGTCAATCCCTGAGATTGCAATGGGGCGTTCCGTTAAATGCGTGACTCGGAGTGCAAATCCATCGCTGCCGAATCAAGAGGGTGGGGGGGGATGGTACAATGTAAAAAGCAGAGTCGCCGTTGAAATCGCTGATGACTCCCTCGACGACTGTAGGCGACGGTCTTTGCCGTCCCATAACCCCCGCGCATTGGTGCCCTCCAGGTCGAAACCCTCACAGAACTTAGCCTAAAACAGGGGCGATTGTCAAGGGGTCGGCGCTTCACAATCTGCAATACGTTGACACGCCGGGGGGCGAATCATAGACTTCAGCCAACGAAGACCGATCTAATGAAGCCGGTCAATTGCCCCGCCTCTTGAATCCGGTTTCTCGAAGGAGGAGACAATGAAGAGACGAAGGATATGGGGTTTTGTTCAGGTCATCTTTGCAATGCTGCTTGTGATGGTTATGGGGTGCAGCCAGAAGAAGGTTGTCTCTAGAATCGATCCCTCGGCCACGGTGGACCTTTCCGGTCGATGGAATGATACAGACAGCCGTCTTGTTGCTGAGGAGATGGTTGCGGACTGTTTGAGCCATGTCTGGATTACCGATCATATGGCTGACAAGATGGGGAAGAAGCCTTCAATCATTGTGGGAGCCGTAAAGAATCTCACAACGGAGCATATTTCCGTCACGACCTTTCTAAATGATATAGAGGGTGCCATTATCAACTCCGGTAAAGTCCGTCTTGTCGCCTCAGCCAAGGAGAGGGAGTCGATCCGGGAAGAACGACTTGATCAGTGGGAGAATGCTTCTCCTGAGACTGTCAAAAAATTAGGCGTTGAGCTCGGCGCCGATTACATGCTGTCCGGATCCGTGAACAGTATCATGGATGAAGAGGATGGCGAGAAGATTGCCTTTTATCAGACGGATCTGACCCTCTTGCGGATCGAAACAAATGAAAAGGTTTGGATGGGGCAGAAGAAGATTAAGAAGTACATTGCCCGGAAACAATACAAGCCATAGGGATCGTTCCTTGACCTCCCCTACCCGAAGGATCCGGTTGGTAGCGATTCTACCAGCCGGTCCGCTTCATCTTTTCCTCTGTGCTCTGATCCTCCTTACGGGATGCAGTACTTACCAGCATCGTATCGCTCCCGTCAGAGAATTTGCGGCGCAGGGGGAGATGGAGCGTGCTCTCGATCATGTCGCCAAGATGATGAAGCCGGGAGATCTTCTCTACCATCTCGAAACCGGCATGCTTCTGCACCTCATGGAGCGTTACGAGGAAAGTGATGCCCAGTTCGACCTCGCGGAACTCCTCATTGAGGATCTCTATACCAAGAGCCTTAGCCGGAAGGGTTTTTCCTACCTTCTCAACGAGGAGGTCGAGGCCTATGACGGAGAACCTTTTGAGCGGTTCCTCATTAACTATTACCGTGCTCTAAATCATCTTCACATGGGACATTTGACGGGGGCTCTGGTTGAGGCTCGAAAGATCGATTTAAAGTGGGCTCTGCAGGCGGATTCCAAGGGGAATCTTATCGAACAGGGCCGTCTTCCCTTTGTTGAGTACTTTGCCGCTCTGCTGCATGAGGAGGGCGGCGAGTTGAATGATGCTTTGGTCTCCCTTCGTCTGGCGGAAGAAGCCTATTCACGGCTGGAAGATCGGGTATCAGCGCCTGAGCCGCCTTGGCTTGCGGCGGATCTTGACCGTGTGGCCCTGAAGGGCGGCTTTACGGATTTTATAGAGAAGATCCCTCGGGATCAGGACCAAGAGGGGATCGAGGAGGGGCAAGGGGAGATAGTCCTTCTTCTAGAAAATGGCTGGATCCCGATCAGGGGCGAAACACGCATCAGTATACCCCTTCTCGAATCGGAATCGGATATTGACGATGATGGGGTGATCCTTCTGGCGGGAAGGCTCCATCACCGTTACGAGACTCACAGGATGCACGGCGCCTGGTTTCCCGAGCGTGTCAAAATCACCTACTGGTTGGAGGTGGCCCTGCCCTTTTTCCCGCCTCTGCGGCCGCTGGTTGTTCAAACCGCACGGCTTTCCTCCGGCTCACTCCATGCAGAAACGATACGAGTTGAGGATCTTGGAGTGGCGGCGCAGATCTCCTTCGAGGCTCAAGAGGGAGAGATCATCATGCGCGCCATCGTCCGTGCGCTTTTAAAATACATCGGTCATAGGCTTGCTGAGAAAAGTGGGGGAGCGGTGGCGGGATTCCTGGCCAATTTCGTCGGTGTCGCCACAGAGACTGCGGACACCCGCGCGTGGTCAACCCTGCCGCGGGAGTTTCAGATGGCTCGTTTGTTTCTTCCCGAAGGCTCCCATCCATTAACCCTTGATTGTCTTGGATCGCGAGGAGAGATCATCGAATCTGTAGATCTCGGCACGGTGGAAGTGGAAGCCGGCAGGAGGATCTTTATCAATTGGCGGGCTCATTATTGATCCCTGAGCAAACTGGAATGAACACAAAAAAAAGAGAGCCGGCCTATTGGCCGGCTCTCTTTTACTTATGGTCAAGAATTGTTTAGTACAGATTCTTGATGGATCCCCAGGTGGTCTCGACTGTAGGTGTGGGATTCGTTCCACACTCGTCCAGATACCACTCGCGAATCGCGATGTCCAAGCAGTTCGGGAATGCAACTGTGACGGGGACCCAGCCGGTGCCGTAAGCGGAGCCGGCAGGAACCTTCGTCAACGGGCAACCAAGCCCGAAACCATCTTCATCCGCGCCAACGTAGAACGCGCAGTGCTGGCCTGGCCAGTTGGACCAGTAGCCGGCAAAGTGCGCGCCTTCAACGCAGCAGTTGATGTCGATCAGGTGCATTGAGATGACCGGCCAGAATGCAGGGGCAGAAATGAGGTGGCCAATAACGCTGCAGACCACATTGCCCGGGATTCCACCATCATCGGCCCAAACATAGGCATCGATCAGCTGACCCGCGAAATAACCGGTTTGCGTGAAACCGATTTCAAGGGAACAGACATAAATGTTGTTATAGCACTCGGCAAAGGAACCGTAATCAGGAGCAACGACTCCACCGTACTGCCAGCAGTAGCCATTCTCAAACGTGCCATCATCGTTCTGTGCGAGCACCGCGTCGGCGCAATCTTCATCCGGCGTAGGCCCATAGACGATGGTCGTATTGATATTGAAGCCGAGTTCGGCCGGCTGAGCTAACGCTAACGACGTTAGACCAACAAGCGCGAATACGACGAGAAGAGCTGCTAATTTCTTCATGGTTGCTTTTCCTCTCTCCTTTCCTAGGGCTGCTGCAGCTGCGATTTTTTAACCGTTAGCTGAACACCCCTGTGGGTTTTCTCACCACCCCACCCATCCACATCAGGTGTTTGTGACCTGAGTCACTCCACCACCTTCATATTCCTGACGGACCTACGAGACACCCGGTGGCGCATGCAGCGCCAAACTCTTTAAAGCGTTCGTTGCCTCCGAGGAAAGCTCAAAGGTCGAACACAACCTAAACCTTCCAACAAAGCTAATAATACAGGATCGAAGCGGCATCCGTCAAGGATTTCTTTTCTAATCCTACGCAGCAATAATGCGTGCCAATAATGACTTCCAGGTTTTCTTGCTCCGGCTCTTCCCGTTGGTTCAAGGGTGGTATTTTCCTGGATTCGGACGGTATGGAGAGGTATGACGAAGTTCGAATTCCTTTAACTGAATGATTTGCATGCAGATACGAGGTCTTGACAAAGACGATCGACAATTCCAGCGTGAAAGAGAATCGCTTACGAGATCGGTGAACCCGTAAGCGATTCGGCAATATTTCCCGTGACTCAACTCTTTCCAGCTGAATTCGTGGGCTTTGAGCTCTTTCTTGGTTTGGACTCAGGTGGTTTTTTGTCGCCCGATCGTGGACTCGGAGCCCTCGGAGCCTGAATCGCTGGTTTGGATTTGTCAGATTTTGGAGCCTTCACCTGGCTTCGGGATGGGGTCCTGGCCGGCCGTGAACCCTGCTGTCTCGAGGGCTTGCTATTCGGCTTGCTGTAACGGGGCGGGGTGCCCGTGCTACCCCTCAATCTCTTCGTCCGGGTCCGGCGGTCATAGATTTGGCGGGAGGGCGTGGATCGCTGGGGCTTTTGATAGGTTCGGCTCCACCTTTCGGCTCCCGGGCTTCTCCGTGTTGCGCGGGCATAGACTCCCGTTTGTCCGCGGGGCGTTTTACGGCTCACCACATAATGCGTTCTGTTCCGGCCGCCGTGCCGGCTCCACAATCCACCGCGGTAAGACCGGCGGGGAGGATAGTGGTAACCGCAATCGTAGGCATAGTATGAGTAGCGGGCTCCCCAATGGGCCCAACCCCAATGGATATGGGCGCCATAGTAAAAACCAAAATCAAAACAGGAGAAGGGAGCGCAATAGGCGAAATAGTAGGGCCATGGATACCAGTAATATCCAAAGGGATCATAGTATATGGATACAGAAGCCGGCTGATAGACGTCATAACCCCTGTCGATGACAGGAGCGTCTGAAAGACTCCCATCAGGATCGTCGCTCTGTTCACCCCTTGTCTGAATCAGAGCAAGAATCAGATCATCGCTTCCACCGGCATCCTTTATATCCAGGATATCGCCAGTATCAAGAGAGAAAGTCGAGCCGTCCGCCGCAACCTGTTGGAGGATAACCTCTTCTCCTATCCCGGCATCGAGGAGGGCGATAACATCATCGACCGTTAGGGCGGAGGCCCCACCGAACCAGAGGAAGGAGAGAAGAAGTCCGATCATCAATGCGGTGAGTGAGGAAAAATGATTGCTGGCCGTCATGTCAGATCACCTGCCTTTTTGTAGATTGTTCGACCCCCTATGAGGATACGATCTCTCGGGGGTCACCGTCAACTCGAGGGTGTTCCGATATTTTTCCATTCATCCTCTTCAAGATCGAAGAGATAGCAGGTGCCGCTCTGGGTTACCAAAAAGCCGAAGCTCTCCATCGACCTGATCTCATCGACCGCAACCGGGAGGGGGAGGACATGGGTATCCTGTCCCTGGTCCTTAAAGGCCTGATCAATGGTGACCCAATCCTTTGTATCCAGACGATACTGCCAAAGGGCTCCCGAGCGGGTCAGAACACCGCCGGGGCCAAAACTCAATACGACTTCATTCTTGTCCGGGGCGGCTTGGAGGTCGCTGGGGATTGAGAAAAAGACTCCCAAGGCGACGAGAGCTATCATGATGGCCGCCAGGGCCCAGAAGTGACGCCTGCTGATGATGGATCGCATGTCGGATTTTCCTCCCTGTATCTACACACTGTCTCCACTTTGTTAGGAATCGACACATATGAAGTACCCCTGAAGGGCAGCTAAAGTCCCCGATGTTGAGCCATAAGAGATTCGATCTCTTCCCTTTCTTTGGGGACACCCTTTGTCAGGATTTGGTTCCCCTCCATTGTGATGAGAAGGTCATCTTCAATACGAATTCCGATGCCTCGGAACCTGGGATCGATCTCCAGATTATCTTCAAATAGATAGAGCCCCGGCTCGATAGTCAGGATCATTCCGGGCTCGAGGAGGCGAGACTCTCCTATAACATAGCGTCCGGCATCATGCACATCCAAACCGAGCCAATGTGAGGTCGGATGCAGCGTATACGCTTGGTACCGGCCGGTTCGCAAGATCTCCTCCAGGTCGCCCTGCAGGATCCCTATCCGCAGAAGGCCCTCTACCAACATGGTGCAGGCCATCTGATGGACCGATTGTAAAGATGATCCGGGAAGCGCCGCCTGGATGGCCGCCGTTTGAGCCTCGAGGACGATATCGTAGAGAGCGGCTTGATCCGGCGTGAACCGCCCGGACACCGGGCAGGTCCGGGTGATATCGGCGGCATAGAGCTCGTATTCAGCCCCGGCGTCGATCAGCAGGAGATCGTCCGGCAGCATCTGCCGGTTGTTTGATTGATAATGGAGGGTGCAAGCATTGGGTCCGCTGGCGACAATGGAGGGATATGAGCATCCATCAGCTCCCCGGCGCCGGAATTCGTATTCAATAACCGCCTGAATCTCATATTCAAACAAACCCGGCCCGACACGCTGGAGAGCTTCGCAGTGGGCTTGTGCTGATATTTGAGCGGCGCGGCTCATTGTATCGATTTCAACCACGTCTTTACGCAGCCTCATCTCATGGAGAATTTCCGCGGCATCGACCAGCGTCGTGGGACCCGTACCGCCGCTGCGTTGCAAACCCCGAAAGGTGGACACCAGGTCCGTCATCATCTTATCGATTGCGGGATCGACGCCGAAGGAAAAGTGCAGGGTGTCGATTCCTTCCAAGAGGTCGGGCAGGCGTTTTGAAAGCTCCCCTATAGGATAGGCCTCTCCGGCCCCATAGATGCGGCGGGCGCCATCCAATCCGGTCCGGAATCCGGTCCAGTTCTCTATCTCCCGCTCTCGGGGGCGAACAAAAAGAACAGACTCGGGTCCGGTTTCTGCGGCCCGGAGGAGCAGTGCTGAATCCGGTTCTCTTAATCCGGTGAGATAGTACAAATCACTGTTCGGACGGTAGGGATAATGGACATCGCCGTTCCTCAAAGATTCCGGAGCGGAGGGAACGAGGATGGCGCCGCGTCCGACTTTTTCGAGGGCGCGGCGCCGTCTGCGGGCGAAACTATCGGAAATCATTACCGGGTCAAAACCAGGCGCCTGACACGCCGTTCATGGTCCTGTCGAAGAACGCCGAAGTAGACGCCGGAGCCGACAGGGTGTCCCGACGCGTCCCGGGCGTCCCACGTCCTCTCAAAGACGCCTCGCTTGGAGGGGCCATTGCACAATGTAGTTACCCGGCGTCCACGGACATCAAAAATGGCGAGCTCCATCTCTCCCGGCTTTGGAATTCCGAACCGCAATGTGACCTGGGACCGGAAGGGAACCGGCCGGGGCGGCATCAGGCTGAGAACCTGGGGGATCTCCGGTGAAAAGACAGCGAAATCAGAGCCGAAACTCATCGAAGAACCATCCGGATGGACCCCGACAAAGTGGTACTCATAGGAATGGCCGGGTTCCACATCCTGATCGAAGAATGTATAAGAACCGTCGGCGCCGGGTCTCAGCGGTGTCGGCCCCGAGATAAGCTCCTCACCGGGTGTGACGCCGTCGCGGCGATAGAGCCGGAAGCCGTCGACTCCGATATCGATCGGCGGCGACCAGACGATCTCCAGTCCGTCAGTGAGGCTGTTGAAATCCAGGAAGGAAAGGAAAGTCGGCGTGAATCCGACGCCCAGTTTGACTTCAACAGTTAAAATCGGCTGATTGATATCGTTGGTCTCAATAATCAACCGGGCGGCGTAATCTCCATCCGGCAGATCGGCGGCCGCCATGGTGACCATGATTTCTCCTGGATTTGTGGGAGTGGCCGATCCTGTATAAGCGTCACACGAGAGCCAAGACGCCATCAATGGGTCGGGTTGGCTGTCCACGAGATCAAAGGCGGCGTCAATCACGAATGAAGAGACCGCCGTTTCCGTTGGGTCTCCCAGCAGCGACAGAGGAAGGGCGATGCGAATCGAGTCGCCGCCCGAATCCATCTGAATGACGTTGGGGAAGCCGGCTATTTCTCCTTCTCCGTTGAGAATAAAGCCGGGGTAGAAGCCGTAGGCATTGGCCAGAGCCCCGACAACGACCGTGAAGTCGGCCCCCAAATTGAGATCCGGCATCCCTGTCGAGATATCCAGATCGGTATCGAGTTCGAGAACCACCGAGAAATCGGAAGCAGGATTCCCGTGCGCCTCATACTCGGTGATGAGGAAGGTGACCTCGGTATCATCATCTCCAGCGAAGAGTCCGGCGATATCGGGCGTTGAGTCGTTGTCGTCGGGGTCCTCGTGAAGAAGGACAAGGTCATCCGGGGTTGCGCTTCCAAGGGTATAGATGAGACGGATGTCATCAAAGTCCTGATCGGCGTCGGCCAGGAATACCGTGTAGTTCAGAGAGCCCGCCCCGGCATTGGAGATGGTCAGAGTCGTATCAATATCGGTGGTGCCGTCGATGACAACACTGAGCGTATCGTATGGCATTGAAACGATGGCCTGATAAGACGTTCCCATCGCCTCATTGGAAGGCAGGCTTTCGTCCTCGTCGTAGAGCGCAGTGACAATGTAGAAGTAGTCGGTCATCGGCGCGGCGCTGGTGTCATGATACTGGGTGCTCTGAAGCGGCGCCGTGTTGAGCGGATCGGTTCCATATTGGCCGGATGTGGTGGAGCGGTAGATATTATATCCGAGAAATGGATCGCCGGATGTATTGATGCCCGGCGGCTTCGACCAGCTGAGGGGAATCCGGTCAGGCCAACCGCTATCAGCGGAAAGATCGGCCGGCTCAGCGAGCGTCTGCCGCTGGACGATCCGGATATCATCGAGAAACCAGCCCGGTTCTTCGACACCGACATCGCTGCCAAAAAGGAATCCCAGAACGATGGACTCTCCGATATAGTTGTCGAGTGGAACCTCCACCCGTTCCCATCCATCACTATCCCCCGTGTAGGCCGGGCCGGCGTAGGCGTCGACATTCCGGTGCGGGTAGCCGCCCCGCGGCGTGAGCGGCCGGAAGGACTGGCCGCCGTTGCGGGAGACCTGAATCTGGCCTCCGTCATAACCCCACTCCGCTTTGTAAAAATGCTGGAATTCGAGTGTGGCCCTGTCCCAACCCGATCCGGCCGTGAGATCCAATTCAGGCAATTGAAGCATCGAATAGACAAGGGTACTGTAGTTATTTGTCAGACCCGTCGCCCAAACATTGCCGCCTGAATAGGGGCTCGCTTGGATCGGATCGGGATTGCCCCACTCCCAATCCCCATCGGCTGTATAACCTCCGTTATCCGACTCAAGATCGTTAAAGGTGCCGGCCCGAAGATGAAAGGCTTCCCACTGATCGAGCGCCGGCCAGGCGCCGGTATTGGGCGTCTGCGCCGCATCGATCGCTTCGATCCGGTACGGAATCGAGTCCCCGACAGATAGGGCGCCGGGGGAAATGTAAGCGCGATAGGTGCTGCCCTCGGTCAGGGTGAGACCTTTCGTTGTTTCCACCTGGTCTGAAGGACGAAGGTAGCGGATCTGCACCGATCCCACGCGGGCGGAGTTGTCCGTGACATCGACTTCGACACGGAAAGAATCCTGATCGACCGTTCCATCCCAAAGAGGCGACATAACGAATGTGGGCGCAACCGTGTCCGTTCCGACATAGAACGAATAGACCGTCTCCGGCGCTTCCGCCGGAAGCGTTGAGCGATGATCCATCGTGTCGGCGGCGGAAATGTAATACTCGATCATCGTGCCGGCCGATTGACCTGGAATGATCGCCGAGAAATTCCTGATGCCGCCCGCATCCATCAAGTCGACGGGTGTGTATGGGACCGGAGGCGTCGATGCCACCCTGTAGTAGATCCGGAGAGAATCGGCATCCAATCCGTAGAGAGAGAGAATCGTCGCATCAAGAGCGATTTCTGTATTCACGGCCTCAGTGTCGGGAAGCCGGTTATGCTGGATACGGATCGATGTGTCGCCGATCCCGTGCGCGCGGAAAGCGGTCAGGATAGAGTCGAAATGCGGCGTTCCGTTGTAAATGTTGCCGTCATCGTCATCGACAATCAGGACTTCAATCAGGGCGTCGTCATAATTCATCGGCTTGCCGTAGCGATGGAAATGATAAAGGTAGTCGGCTGTCGCCGGTCCCACATCCGTTCTCAGATCCCAGAAGGCGCCCGAAATGATGATGCCGTCGTGATGGGGCTCGCCGCTGATGTCATCCGGATAGACTAAATCCTCATCGATGTCGCGAAGATACGAACCGGGCCCGGTGAAGCCTTGTCCGATCTTCGGATTATTCGTGATAGTAGCCCCATAGTAGTCGGAATAACCTTCATGGCTGTCGGCGGGACCGAATTCGGGCCAGTACAGGGTTCCAGTGATCCCATGGGCATATTCATGATAGGCGACATCAGCGATTTGCCCAATCGAGGGACAACTCCCTCCCGGCGCGTAAAAAACGATATGATCACCCGCATAATAACCGTTGCAAATCCCATCTGTGTTCTCCACATAAACCGACAATGGGAAATCGAGACCGAACCAACCGGGATCCCAGGCTTTTGTGATGTCATGCGCGATATTGAGATGAACAAAAGCATCCCTCTCCGACGGCCAGGTCGATCCGTCATCATACCATCTTAGGGTATCGGCGCCGGTGCCACCCACAGGGATCTCGAGCTCAGGTGTCCGGTCATCCATGGAAGAATTCTTAATAACGCAATAGGGACCGGCGAGCATGGTGAAATAGCTGAGATCAAGTTCTTCGCGGTCGCCAAAATCGAAGCTCCCGTCGGGGTCTGTAAAGGTCGTTTCAATGAGGGTCCCACCTTGATCTTTCAGAGCGACCATGGCATTGACACCGGGAAAGACCTCCATGATGTCACCGGGTTGAAAACGTTCCGCGTAGATTTCAACCGAACCCGCCGCCGGCGTTGAATCGTGGATAAGGTTTCGGACATTGAGAAGCTCTCCGCTGTGGGCGTCGACCCAGACCGCCCACCAACCATATTCATGCCCCGGGGCCCGAAGCAGCATCCGCCAGGCGACCCGGTCTCCCACCTGCTCCATCTCTCCGTCTGGAACGATGACGGGATAGACGGCTTCCCGGATCAGGGTCTGCGGATCCCGGTCGATGGCTCCCGCGGCCCGGGCGATCGCTTCATCCTCAGAAAGGGTAGGGTGGGGATTCAGGGGTCTAATATTCCGGAGATCAGAACCCAGCATCGCCAGCCGGCCGTCGATGGTCCACCGGAAATCCAAACGACCTCCCTCGACCGGTAGGCCTAGTTCGTGTTGCTGGAAGATGAGGAACCAGAGATTGGAGACCTGAGCCTTTGATTCAAGCACGAGATCCTCGGAGGCCACGGGAAAAAGAGTGGAGTGGTCCTTGATGAGACGAAGACTCGCTTGAATCAATCCATCGAGACTTTTCTCATCAGCTCGAATATCGCCGCCGAGTAGAATTCTATGCGGCCTCTCACCATCCCAGGTGACCAGGCCGTTTGGGAAAGCCTGATGCGCTGCTTGGAGATGCTTCGGCTCCGGAGCGGCATCCTGCGCCCTGAGCTCTGCACCGACCCCTGCTGCGTTCAGGGCTTCAAACGCGGGGGCTTCTGGTGATCCCGACAGGGGTGATCCCGTCTTGGGTCCCCGGAGCGCTTCCAAGGCCCTCAGAAGGGTCTCATGTGTTTCAGTCCATGAGGCCGCCTCGGCATTTGATTGGAAAATAAAAAGAATTCCCATTATTCCCAGCAGAAGGCAAAGTCCGGCCGTTAGGCGGTAGAAATGACGTCCGGTGTCCATCATGATTCCTCCCCTTTCCTGTCCAATCCCCACTGAAGTCCCGGCAATGGCGACTCTCCAGACTTCTTTATGGAGTGTACGAGCCCGGAAGATCGGCTTCAATCGCTAGACGATCTGGCGTAGGACGATCCGGCATGAAGGCCGGAGATATTTACGATTTGAAAGGACGGACGGTTGCCTTTTGGAGAGAGGATCAGAGTTCGTCTTTACAGATCGTATCACCGGTCTTATCTTAAGGCCGGATTGGTGGATCCCCACGGGGACTGAAGGCCTTCTGGGGATGGCTTTCTTGGGAATGGCCTTCTGTGGAATAAACGACGACGGGTTTGTGGGGAGAGGAAAGAGTATGAGTCTCTGGGATCAATTGGTAGTCCGGTCGCTTCCCTTTGTGCCGCGCCCTCTCGTTGGGTATTTTTCCAGACCCTACATCGCCGGCCAGATGATGGATGAGGCGCTAAAGTCGGTTCATCAACTGAATCAGGAAGGATTTATGGCGACCCTCGATATCCTGGGCGAGGGTGTGGCGGATGTTTCACAAACACGAGTGACGCGGGATGAATATCTTCAGCTCATCAACCGGATTCCAGAGCGCCGG
Organism: Candidatus Eisenbacteria bacterium; assembly: GCA_018831195.1. Classification (NCBI taxonomy): domain Bacteria; phylum Candidatus Eiseniibacteriota; species Candidatus Eiseniibacteriota bacterium. The sequence continues at coordinate 66,077 of JAHJDP010000032.1, forward strand.
CTGGATGCCAATGTCTCGATCAAATTAACCGCCCTTGGTTTGAATCTGGACAAAGGGCTTTGCCTGGAGAATCTTCGTGTTCTTGTGAAGAGGGCGGCGGAATTGAACAGCTTCATCCGCATTGATATGGAGGATATCACCACCACAGATGCGACGCTCGAGATACATAGAATTCTCGCTGCCGAATTTCCGGGGCATGTGGGTGTCGCCTTTCAGGCTTACCTTCGCCGGAGTGTCGCCGATGCAGCAGGGTTGATCCGGATGAAGGCCAATATCAGATTGTGCAAGGGCATCTATGTTGAGCCTTACGCCGCCGCTTATCGCGATCCAGAAATCATCCGGCGCAATTTCATCGAACTCTTGGAAATGCAGCTAAAGGGTGGCATGTATGTCGGCATCGCGACACATGATGAGATCCTGGTCTGGGAATCGGAGCGGCTGATTCGCAGACTCGGCCTTGGAAGGGAGCAATACGAATTCCAGATGTTGCTCGGGGTCGCCGAAAAGCTGCGCCGCACCATTCTCGATGCCGGCCATCGGCTGCGTGTTTATGTTCCCTACGGTCAAAGCTGGTATGCTTATTCCGTCCGCCGCCTCAGGGAGAATCCCCGCCTCGCCGGTTTAGTCGCGCAACGGGCTCTCGGTCTCTCACCGAAGGGGTGATCAGGCTAGAATCATATGGCCGCCATCGACCGTGAGCGTCTGCCCATGAATCATTTTTGATAGGGGACTGACGAGGAATAGAACGCAATCCGCCACATCCTCAGGTGTTGTCAGGCGCCCGGCCGGGGTCCGGCGCAAGGATTCCTTGAGAAGTTCTTCACGATTTGGAAAATGCTTCAGGGCATCTGTATCGACAACACCGGAGCTAACGGCATTCACATGGATATTCTGTGGAGCCAGTTCCGCGGCCAAATGGCGAACAACGGCCTCTAACGCCGCTTTTGAGGCGCCGATGGCCGTATAGTAGGGAATGGCCCGGACAGCGCCGTGACTCGAGACGGCGACGACATGCCCGCCATGGGCCCGCATCAGAGGGATGGCTCTTTGCACCAGGGGCAGGAGACTTCCCGCATTGATCTCCATTGTCCACTGCCAGTGACGGCGGGAGAGTTCTGTTCCAGGGCGAAAGACGCCCGACGCGGCGTTGGAAACCAAAATATCGAGGCATCCATACTCTTCATTTATCACCTGAAACATTTCATCTAACTCTTTATCATTGGTGACATTGGCGCGGATGGCCCTCGCACGACCGCCCCGCTTTTCAATCTCAGCAACAAGATTTTCGGCCTGGGTGGCGCGTCTCAGATAGTTAATGACGACCGTTGCTCCGGCCTCCGCCAGCTTGATGGCAATCCCTTTGCCGATCCCACGGGATGCCCCGGTGACGAGGGCGATCTTTCCAGTGACTTCACATCGCATCTGTTCATCTCCCTTTGTTAGTAATACTTCATATAGAAATAAGAGAATTGGATTTTGAAAGCAAGCGAAAACAGTGCTATTGTTTCTGGCGGGAAGCGAATGATGCGGGAGGCGAATGATGTGGGGCGAACATTAAGGAGATCCTGCCATGAACGCCAGAACCGGAGTCAAAACCATTGACCCCGCCGGATTGGAACCGAGGCAACTCTATACTCTGCATACCGAGCTGCTGCTTCCCCGCCCTATTGCGTGGATATCGACGGTGAGTAAAACCGGGTTTAACAATCTTGCACCTTTTTCTTTTTTCGGCGGAGTGACTTCGAATCCACCCCTCATGGGTGTGGGTATCGGCAAGGGCCGGGAGGGCGGGGAGAAGGATACGTTGAAGAACATCCTGGATACGGGTGAGTTTGTGATCAATATGGTGGACGCTTCCCTCATCGAACAAGCCAATATGACAGCGGCCGAATTCCCAGCGCATGTCGATGAGTTTCAAATCGCCGATTTGACGGCGGTGCCGTCGGTCAAGGTCAGACCCCCGCGCGTGGAGGAAAGCCCGGTCTCCATGGAGTGCCGGGTCGAAAAGATATTAGAGGTGGGGGCGGGGCCATCGCATTTTGTGATCGGTCAAGCGATACTCTTTCATATCCGCAGGGATTTATGGGACCGGGGAAATCTCAAGAAGGAGGCTTACCTGCCGATCGCCCGTCTTGGCGGAACCGCCTATGCCCACCTCGGGGAAATTTTCCACTTGCCCCGGCCTGATGCAACCCGTCTGATGGATATGCAAGGACTCAAACGGAAGACAAAGAAATAGGAAGATAGAGAATCAAAATAGAGGGTAATGGAGAAAATCGGAATGTTTATCCTCCGAACACTCTGTATGGGTCTGCTGGGTTGTTCATTACTCCTCACCGCGGCTTTTCCCGAGCCCGCGGGAGAGCCTGATCGGATTCCAGGCGACATTTATTGGATAACATTGCATCAGGTGATCGACCCCGTCGCTGCCGAATTCCTCGATTCCTCATTGAATAAGGCCAGTGAAGGGGGGGGCGCCGCCCTGGGTATCTCCCTCGATACACCGGGGGGACTGGATACTTCGATGCGGCAGATGGTGAAGACGATCCTCGCATCCCCGATCCCGATTATCGTCTATGTCTCACCATCGGGCTCCCGCGCTGCATCGGCCGGTCTCTTCATTGCCATGGCCTCCCACATCGCCGCCATGGCGCCGGGGACAAATATGGGCGCGGCGCATCCCGTGGGTATCGGCGTTGGCGGAGAGATGGATACGGTGATGTCGGAGAAGGTCACGAATGATGCTGTCGCCTATATTCGATCGATCGCGGAAAAACGGGGCCGTAATGCCGATTGGGCGGAGGAGGCGGTGCGCCGAAGCGTCTCGCTCTCAGCGGAGGAGGCGTTGCGCGAAAATGTGATCGATCTCATTGCTGAGAACCGCAGGGCCCTCATCGATTCTTTGGATGGCCGGTGGATTGTGACGGCGACGGCGGAGGGGATCCTCCAGACGGAAGGGGCGGAGATTATTGAATTAGAAATGGGTCTTCGGGAGAGAATCCTCTCCATTATCTCGAACCCGAACATCGCCTATGTCCTTTTCCTTATGGGATTGATGGGTCTCTTCTTTGAACTCTCACACCCCGGTTCACTCTTGCCCGGCATCCTCGGCTCGATTTGTCTCATCCTCGCCTTTTTTGCCTTTCAAACACTGCCGGTGAGCGCGGCCGGCATCCTTCTCATCATTCTGGCGATTATACTTTTTATTCTGGAGATCAAGGTCACGAGTTATGGTGCCTTGACGATTGGAGGCGTTGTGTCTCTGGTTTTAGGATCTATCATGCTCTTTCCATCATCGATTCCGTCACTCAGGGTTTCCCTCGGAGTTCTCATCCCGGCCGTCGTCATGGTCTCAGCCTTCTTTATCTTCGCGATAGGAATGGGATTGAGGGCGCAACGCCGCCGTAAGACGACGGGGGCGGATGGTCTTGTCGGCGAGATCGGGAAAGCGCGGACCGTTATTCATCGTGAGGGTAAGGTTTTTGTACATGGGGAGATCTGGAATGCCGTGTCGCCAAACCCGATCCCGGAGGCGACCCCGGTGCGGGTAGTAAGAGTGGAAGGATTGCGGATTCATGTAGAACCCGCCAGGGAAGAGGACTAACCGGGATCATATGGAGGTGACCCGATGTTTGCATCAGCACTGGCATTATTAATTATTTTCGGTTTCTTTATTCTTTCCAGCGCCATACGGATACTTCGAGAATATGAAAGGGGTGTCATCTTCCGCCTCGGTCGTATGGTCGGTATCAAGGGCCCTGGTCTGATATTTCTGATTCCGCTCGTGGATCGAATGGTGAAGGTCAGCTTGCGGACACTGGTTATGGATGTTCCGCCGCAGGATGTCATCACAAGAGACAATGTATCGGTCAAAGTGAACGCTGTCCTCTATTTCCGGGTCATGGATCCTGGGAAGGCGATTATAGAAGTCGAGAATTTTCTGTTCGCATCGTCCCAGGTTTCACAGACAACTCTGCGCAGCGTTGTCGGACAAGCGGAGCTGGATGATCTGCTGTCAGAGCGGGATAAACTCAATGCGCAGCTGCAGACGATTATCGATGAACATACCGATCCGTGGGGCATTAAGGTCATCGGTGTCGAGTTGAAGGATGTCGATCTTCCCACCGAAATGACCCGCGCCATCGCGAAGCAGGCTGAGGCGGAAAGAGAACGGCGGGCCAAGGTCATCAATGCCGAGGGGGAGTATCAGGCGGCGGAGCGCTTGGCCCAGGCGGCGGAGATCATGGAAGAACATCCCATCGCGCTTCAACTCCGTTTTCTGCAGACATTGAGGGAGGTGGCCGCAGAGAATAATTCAACGACGATCTTCCCCATACCCATTGATCTCTTTAAACCCTTTATCGAAGCGATGGGCAGGATAAAGGAGGGATCGGGGGGACATCCGCCGATAGCATGACGCGAGAGCCTCCCAATGGCATAAAATGAAAATCCCCGGAGCCTATCGGTGGGTCCGGGGATTTTTTCAGTCCTGATGCGATAGCGGGATCAGAGTCGCTCGCTAGCGCGCCATGAGGATCTTCGCGCTGCTGATTGCGGTCGGAGTTTCGAGCTTGATCAGGTAGACGCCGGCAGGGGCCCTGCGGCCCATGTGATCGCATCCATCCCAATTCAGGTGCGACCAACCGGTCGGCTCGACGTTTCCCCCCAGCGACCTAATCTTCCTCCCATCCGGCGTGAAAATATCGGCCCGGACAAGACCGGAAGTTTCCAGATAGAAAGAGAGTTCAGCATGGACCTGCATGGGGTTTGGTGTGATCCGGAGAGGCAGCTCTTTGTTAAACACATTCGGAACGCCCGCGGTTTCGGGGCCGCGATCGTATACACGGAAAAAACAACGCCTGCTAAAGGCAGGTACCGATTCCGAATAAAAATGGATCCGAACATCAGCCCATCCGGGATCGTTGCCGGTATCGATGTCGACGCGAATTTCATCGTCTGTTCCGGGAGAGAAGGGCAGTGTCGCCTCGTCGAGGAAACATTCGCCTGAGCTGACCAAACAGAACTTGGCGAACCAATCGGCGGGGATTTCGGATTTGTCCAGTTTAACCACCAGATTATCCGGATCATTACCGGTACTCTGAATGGGGACATAGAATTCTGATAAACCAAAGGGGCCGGTTACTGTCTGCACTTCAGGAGGGCAATCGACCGTCAAACCGACATCCGGGAGCGATGGCAATGTGGAACATGTTATTGTACAATATCCGCGCATCTGGGGTTCGAGAACCGAACGGAACTCGAGAATGATCGAACCGGTGCCCGGGAAATCGAGTCGGGGATAAAAATCGACGCGGAACCCTTCATCTGATCCCGCGGGCAGCGGTAAACGGGCGTCCATCGAATAACAGATACCTGTACTTTCCTGACAATAATTCGCGCTCCAACCCAAGGGGAGTAATCCTTCGATGATGACATCGACCGAATCGGCGATTTCACTCGTGGATCGAATGGTGAAAAACATTTCATGCAGCGCTGTCCCCACGGGGACCGTATCAACAGGGTCGCCACATATGACATAAAAGCCGCGCTCACCCTCTCCCAAGACCGGAGTTGATAATACAATGATCATGAGAAGGGCAATCGGAACCATACGGGTCCAGATTGCCGTTCTACAGGAGCACTTGGAAACCTGCTGCACCAGTTCCATTGGAAACCCTCCATGGGTTGCTGTTGTCTATTCGGAGCATGCCCAACTTAATGACACCATTGGTAGTATACCAGAAATGGAGAATGTCGACCAGTGTGTGTAAGGATGGCTTTCAGGGGCGGCATCTTTGATAGAGACAAATAATGACCGCGGGAGCTGCTACTTCCCTAGTGCGATCTAGGGAATTCCCCAGGTTCTTAAGGCGGTTTAAAACACGGAGGCTGGTTCGACTTCTCAGTGGCTCATCTCTCCTGATGGAATCGGCGTTGCGAGACCGCTGTCTCCTCTGTGATGATCAAAGCTACTGAGAAACGAACAGAGATCGATTTTCCTGCCCGCGGAAAAGGCATAAGCCAACAAGGGAGCGAAAATAATGGCTGAGATCTGGCGACCCTTTCTCCCAGCACCCCAGGGTGAGCCCTTTGCCGACCTCAACGATCCGTCATACCAGCCCGGTCTTTGGTGGTTGCCTGATGAGCCACAGGTACTGGAACATTGGTCTCCGATACTTCGGAATAATTTTGATTACCTTGTCCATCTGGTGGAACAAGAGGGGGATGATCAAAAATCCAAGCGGGCAAAGGAGGCTCGTGTCATCTTTCGCGCCTACCTCGATGATCTCGATCATGCGGAGGCGCGGGAACTCTCTCCCACCATCCACCACCTGACACTCTTTAGAGAGGCGCTCGTGCGCGCCCACAACCTTGGGGATCCCTATCGCACGGTAAAGAAAAATGAGACGACCAGGGCCATCCGACGATTGATGGACGACCCGGGGAACTGGGGACTCGCTGAAAACCGCTTTGATCGGATGGGTATGATGGGCTCCCGGGATCCGCTGGCGCTCCTCGCCGGGGTGATGTCCGGGAATCTATTTGATTTGGGTTCGGCCTTGACACAGAAAGCATTTCGAGAAGGAAAGATGGGCTTTGGGGATGCACTGGAGAAGATGTCCGCCAGGATTGGGGTAATCTATCCCGAGGAGATGCGGAAGATCGAAGAGGCCGGATGGAGGGGATGGTTGCTTGAGACGGAGCCCCAATCCGGCCCGCTGGGTGAAGTTCTTCTCTTTGTCGATAATGCCGGGGCCGATTTTGTCCTCGGAATTCTGCCCTTGGCGGTCTCCTTAACCCATGAGTGGGAAAAGGTCTATCTGGCGATGAACAGCACCCCCGCCTCTAATGATATGACCTTGGCGGAGGGTGGGGAGATCCTGCAGGACCTTCGATCCGGCACCCGCCTTGGGATGCTTTTGGATACGGGACGGATCTGCCTGGTCGGCACGGAGACCGGAACCCCGGGTATCGATCTTCAGCATGTCGGGGAGGAGCTCAACCGTGTGGCGAAGGGGGTCGAGGCGATCATTCTGGAGGGGCAGGGGCGGGGCGTTGAGACGACATGGAGAGCCCGGTTTCGTAAACCCATTCTTCGTTTGGCGGTTATCAAGGATTCCTTTGTCGCGGAAGCCATTGGATGGGATCTCTTGGAGCCGCTCTTTATGAAAGAACGGACATGAGTGATTTCCGGATTCCAGGATCGCAGGAAGTTGCCATCAAGATCGATTCGGCCGGAGACGAAATAGATATGTATGGGATTTCTGGTGCTCCGATCTTCATGATTCCTGCGCTCCTGGGGTTGCTGGATCACATTGACAACAAGCTAAACATCATTGAAGTCTGATCCGGGACCCCGGAGCTGCGGGGCGGGGATAGAGGAAACCCACTGCATTCCCATGGGATGGCAGGGGCTCCAGTGCTCCGGCCTCGCACCTGCCGGCTATTTCTTGTCCGTGATATTCTTTCGGAGTTCCTCCATTTCCTTCTGAAGTTTCTTCAATTGACCTTTCATCTCTTGTAATTGCTCCTGCAGCTCCTCAGGGAGTCTCCCCTGGTCCGACGGATCTCCATATTTGCGGTGAATCGAATCGTGAGAATCAGCCTCCCCCAAATGGACTTTCATCTTCATCTCTTTTCCCTTGCGCAGGATCTTCATTTCAACTTCACCGGGGACGGCCTCTTCTATGGCCGCCTGGAGTCCCTTGGTTGTGGTGATCTCTTTTCCATCTACAGAAAGAACCACATCACCCGACTTCAGACCGGCTTCCTCGGCCGGAGACTCGGCCAGAACCTTTGTGATGAGAACACCGCGGCCTTCCGAAATGTCAAAGTAGGAGGCCAACGCCTCATCCGGCTCGATAATGTTGACACCGAGCCGTGTCTTCGTCTTTGAAGGAAAGCCTTTGAAGATTCTCAAACCCGGCGGAAACCTCTGGAGCATGTGCCAATCGAGGTTATCCGAGCCTCCGCCGAATCTGTCAATATAAACTTCATCATCCATTTCCGGCTTTGCGGCCAGAGTCATGTCGATTTCTTTTTTCCTTCCATCGCGGACGATCTGTAGATGGATTTTCTCGTCTGGCGCTGTATTCGCCATTGTCCCCATCAGCTCATCAACATCCTGGATCGGTTTGCCATTGATCGAAAGAATCACATCTTGCGCCTTCAATCCCGCCTTCTCTGCCGGCGATGCGTTCCCGACTTCGCTCACGAGGACACCATCCTCTTCAACCTCCAACGCTTCGGCCAAGCTGGAAGTGAGGTCTTGGACATGAATGCCCATCCACCCCCGGCGGTCCTCTGCTTCGGAAATCTGCTGGATGATGACCTCTTCATCCCCGGTGGAGGCATTGGCTGTCAAAGACCTTCCCATTAAAAGGAGACCAATTCCTATCCCAATTCCTATCGTGAATACCCCGCGTGTCCCACGCCGCATGGCGCATTCCTCCTCTCAGAAGCCTCAGGCCGGTGATTTAGTGCAATCCTATGCGGGACGGATGACCGGCTGTTCCGCCAAATTCATCAACCCGGAAAGCTGGTGAGGGTTCCCGCCGCAGGGAGCTTGCGCGGGGAGATGAGGGATGGAACAATTCGATCGGATGGCGGCCGCGCCGCCAGAGGGAGGATTTTGTGAACCGTCACACTGTTTCGGGCAGCCGTCTCCTGCTCGTCCTGTTCCTGTTTTTTGTGATACTGGCGCCATCCGCCGCCTCCGGCGTTTCAGGTTATACGAAGAAAAAGATGACGCGCGAGATTGAGTCGGCGAGAAGTCTGCTGGGCCAAGGTGAAATCGATCGGGCCCGGGCCGCCCTCCAGCGGGTCCTGCGGATGGATCCGAATCATGTTGGCGCCCATCACCTTCTCGCGCAGATGGCTTTTGACCGAGATCAATGGGCTATTGCGGATCATCACATCAATTGGCTTCTGCGCAGGAATCCGCGGGATGAGACGGCCCTGTTTCTTAGCGCGCTGTTAAACAACAGAACGGGCGAGCGGCTCAAAGCCCACACACAGCTGCGAATTCTGGTCAAGATCGGCGCCCGGAATCCGGCCGTCTACCGGGAATTAGCGGGATATTTGATGGAAGATGGACATCCGGAGGAAGCGGCGCTGGTGCTGGTGCTGGGAACGGAGCAGTCGGCGTCGGGCGGTGTTCTTATACAAGAGTGCGGCGAGGTCTGGAAGAAGCTCCGACACCCGGAAGTGGCCCTGTCTCTGTGGCAATGCACCCGAGCGGAAAGCGCTCCAAATATTCCGTCTCTATTCCAACAAGCCTATCTTTATCACCGCCTCATGGATTATCCGGAGGCGAGGGCTCTGTATGAATCCGTACTGCTCTTGTCCCCCGAACATGACCAGGCGCTGTATAACCTCTCGCTGATTCACAGATCCGAAGGTGACCAAGAGGCCGCGGCGCGGACTTTGGAAAGGTTGATTGAGGTCAGTCCCGGCTTTGAACTTGCCTATGCTGAGCTCGCGAGGGTCTATCTTACCCTCGATCGGCCGCAGGAGGCTCTCGATCTATTGAAACGGTATCTCAACATCGGCAACGATCCTGATCTTCAAGTCCTGGCGAAGGAGGCGATCGCGAGATTATCGGGAGAGGATCAAGATGGAGACGGCGGCCCGGCTGAGAGCTCGAATGACGGCCAGAATAAGGAATCGGATGGAAGCCGGTAGGCTGAGTCCCTTTTATATTAGGAAGACCGGCGCTCCTCGAGTATCGGTCCCAACACCTCCAGAGCCATCTCGTAGTATCCCAGCGGAGGCATAATATAGACGCCCCGGATGCGGGGATTCCCTCGGCATTCCAGCAGGGCTGCTTTGGCGATTGTGATTCCCTCGGCCCGGGCCTTTTTCCCGGAACCGACCCGGCGCATCCTTTCGCGGACCGCCTCAGGGATATTCATTCCAGGAACTTCATTGTGAAAGAACTCGGCGTTACGGAAACTCGTCAGCGGCAGAATGCCGGCGATGACCGGGATGGGAATATCTTCCGTCCGGATGAGAAACTCCTGCAGATTTTCAAGATCAAAAACCGGCTGCGTGAAGACGCATTCAGCGCCGGCCTGGACTTTTTCACGGAACCGGCGGATCTCCTCGTCAAGATTGATCGCGCCCGGATTCACACCAACAGCGGCCAAAAAAGAGGTTGTCTTCTCAAGCGTCCGTCCCACCAGATTTAATCCGCAGTTCATTCGATGAACCATCGCCGTCAGTCCTATTGAATCGACATCAAAAACTGCGGTGGCATTGGGATAGTCGCCCAGTTTCGGTGGGTCACCGGTGACGATCAGCAGGTTGCGAATCCCGAGAATATGAGCCCCCAAAAGATCCGATTGCATACCCAGGAGGTTCCGATCCCTGCAGGAGTAATGAAGAAAAACCTCGAGATCAATTCTATTTTGTACAAGTATTGCCATCGCCAGCGGGCTTATGCGGGCCGTGGCGCGGGGCCCATCGGGTATATTAATAACATCCACGCCCGCTTCCTTGAGAAGGCGCGCCCCGTCGAGAAACTTCTCAATGGTGAGGGTTCTGGGCGGATTCATCTCGACACTGGCACAAAACCGTCCTACCGCCAGGTCTCTGGCGAATTTGGAACGCTGAGGGAGGGGGACGGGCTGCATGGGCTCCGTGTCGTCTTCCTCGATGACACCGGTGTAAGACACAGAGCCTGAATGAGGACTCATGGACTTGAGCATGCCGGACATGGCGCGGATGTGTTCCGGTGTCGTTCCGCAACAACCGCCAATAAAACGAACGCCCGCTGATTGTACAAGACGGCGGGCATACTCGGCCATATACTCGGGAGAGCTGACGTAAATCCAGCGTCCTTCAACCAGTTCCGGGTTTCCGGCATTCGGCTGGGCGGCGAGGTAAATACCCTGCGACTTAGACGCCATCTGCTGCAGTGTTTCCAACATCAGCTTTGGACCGAAGCTGCAATTCACGCCGACGACGTCGGCGCCCGCTTCAGAGAGAGGGGCGGGGATCTCCTCGGGCCGGTCTCCCTCGATCGTCATCCCGTTTTCTAAAAATGACATTTGTGCGACAATGGGGATATCCGTCAGATGGCGGGCGACGCGGATGGCGAGTTTCAGTTCCTCGAGATGTGAAAAGGTTTCAAGGATGAGAAGATCGACACCGCCATAGACAAGCGCCTTTATCTGCTCGATGAAGATATCTTCGCTTTCGTCGCTGGAGATGGTCCGGGAGATTTTCAGGGGCTTTCCGATGGGGCCGACACTTCCGCCCACCCACACGGGGCTTTCAGACGCCAAAACGCATTCACGGGCCAGCTCGGCGCCGGCCCGGTTGATCTCCACCACCCGGTCTTCCAGGGCATGGGGGAGGAGCTTGACCCGGTTGGCGCCATAGGTGTTGGTTTCGATGATATCAACGCCGGCACGGATATAATCGCGATGGATCGATCCGACCAGATCGGGATGCGAGAGATTCAACTCGTCAAAACAGCGGCTGATATGGATGCCTCTGGAATAGAGCATGGTCCCCATCGCTCCATCGCAAAGGACCGGTCCACGGTCAAGTCTCTCGAGAAATTGGTGTCGGATGGCCATTTTCGCCTCTGGGTTTCTCCGGATCGCTTCCCGGACACGCTATCTTATAAATTCGACCCATTGAAGGTCAAAACAATCATTCATGAATGGGGAGGTATGATTCCAACACTATGATACAAAATAAATTGAAGGTGAATTGCGCGCAAAGGCGCATTGACGCATCTCTCCATCGTAGGTATAATTAATGTGGATATCGTTGCCGTGTGGATCTTCTAAGATAATAAAAAGATGGGAGACTGGGCATGATGTGTAGATTCTCGGCGGTCCTGATACTGACGGCGTTTTTACTGAGTCCGGTGCAGGTTTTAGGCATCCAGGAGTCGCTCCCCTCGGAGTTTGAGATTCCGATTCCCCGGGTGATCGATCAGCGGGCGTACGATCCCGCATTCGATCAGGCATTGAGTCTGCTCGATCCCGGTTGGCAATCCTTCATCAACGGCGAGGGAAAAGGCTGGATTGTCACAATGTGGGCTGAAGAGACCGGACTTCCCGCCTTTGCGATGGGCCCGGGGCTTCCCTGTCTCTCAAACGCCCTTTCCGATGGCCGGCAGGTTGAAGAGGCGGCCCGCCGGTTTATAGAGGGCCACTCCTCCCTCTTCGGCGTTGGTTCGGATCAGCTCGAACTGGAATCCTTTCTCGATCATGGCGGCAAGCAGCACCTGATCTTCCGGCAGACCTATCAGGGAATCCCGATCGTGCCTTCTCAGTTGCACATGAGTTTCCAAGCGGGTCTTCTCGTCGCCTTTGGTTCGGAGGTCTATCCTGATCTGGATCTTTATCCCGGAGCGGGGATTGATCTTCCGGCGGCGGTTGCAGCGGGGACGTCCGGACTTCCCTGGAAGGACGGAACCGATGCCCTAAGAAGCAACCGGTTGGTCGTTCTGGCGATTCCGATGGAAGATGCCACGGCCTTCTTTCTCTCGTATGAACTGATCCTCGAGACAAAGGATCCGGAAGGCTTCTGGCGGACCTATGTCGATGCCTCCGACGGGGAGCTCTTGGGACGGATCAATGAGATCGCCTACGGCACCTTCTCTGGAGATGTAAAAAGTGATGTCCTCTTTCATCCTGCTGGTGAATACATAGAAATGGATATGCCGGACCTGCGCGTCAGTATTACGGGCGGTGATGTCGTCTATACTGATTCAGACGGTGACTATTCGGGATCGGGACCCGATCTTCCGGCCAATGTGAAGGCTGAGATGTGGGGCCGGTATGCCCGCGTCTATGATGATGAGGACCAGGCCTATGATGAGATCTCGGCAACCTGCGATCCCGGAGTGCCGCATCATTTTAAATTTGATGATACCAACACCAATGCCGCCGAGCGGTCTTGCTTCTACCATACTAATATCGTTCATTCGTGGATCAAGAATGTCGACCCTGCATTCACCAGTTTGGACGGGGCGACCCTCTGCCGCGTGAATATCGCCACTAGCAGCTGCAATGCCTTCTGGAATGGAAACGCTATCAATTTCTATCGCGAGGGTGGCGGTTGCGTCAATATGGCGACGATGCCGGAGGTGATTTATCACGAGTATGGCCATGCCATTACACAATACACTTACGCGCCCTCTCCAGCCCCGACCAGTTCCGGAATGGGCGAGGCCTTCTCCGATTATATCGGGATGACGATTACCGATGAGCCTATCATGGGTGAGGGATATCTCGGCGGGAGCGGATGGATGCGGACCGGGGAAAATCTCCGCCAGTATCCCGGGACGGAATGCGGCGGGGAGGTTCATTGCCTGGGCGAAATCACGATGGGGGCCCTGTGGAAAACGCGCGTCGCCATGATCGATAAATTCGGGCATGATGACGGCATTACAACCATGGATGACCTGTTCCGCAGGACGCATCAGACCAAGAAAACCAATATTCCCGCATTTTTGAGCCAGCTCATTGTAGAGGATGACGACAACGGAAATCCCGCCGATGGATCGCCGGACTATTACGAGATCTGTGATGCGTTTGCCATCCATAACGTGATCTGCCCCTCCTTGACGATCTATGTCGATGTGGAGCACGAAGGGCTCGGAGATACGGGGAATACCCTGACTCCCTATGAGGTGGTCGCCGATATCGAGTCGATTTCAGCGGGGGCATTCGCCGCCGATTCGATCCGGATCTTCTACTCATTAGATGGTGTTAGTTTCTCTTCCGTTCCGATGACTGAAACCGGGACCCCGCATGAGTACAGGGGCGAGATCCCCGCGCAACCGGCGGGAACCGTTGTAGATTATTATATCCGCGCCGTTACGGAGAATAACGTTGCAGGGACAAATCCTTTCCGCGCTCCGGAGAAGGGTGTGAATCAATTCCTTGTCGGCTATTTCGCCGAGAGGCTGAACGGCGGCCTCGAAAGTCATGCCGGATGGATCGAGAGCGCCGTGGATGATGATGCCACCGATGGTTTCTGGGAGTGGGGGGATCCTGAGGTCAAACTGCACCCGACCACCGCCGATACGATCCAACCCGCCTATGATCATTCACCCGACGGGGTGAACTGCTATGTTACGAGAAACATGGGCGGTTTTTGGACCAATGGGAATGTCAACAGCGGCCAGGTGACCTTAACCACACCGGCTCTCGATTTGACGACCGCCGAGGGGGGCGGGTTTGTAGAATTCTGGTTCTTCATGGCTGATTATAATGTTGCCGACGATACGCTCTTTGTTGATATAAGCGGCGATGGCCTCTCTTGGCACCCCTTGGCCCGGATCAATAATCCCGAGGCCTTGACATACAACACCTGGACTCGATTCAAAGCCTACTTCCGCGATACCGATATCGATTTTACGTCGAATGTACAGGTCCGGTTTATTGCAAAGGACGATCCCAATAATTCAATCCTGGAAGCAGCGATAGACGATCTGGTTGTCACTGTGAACGATCTCACCGGCGCTGATGTGGGTAATCAACCGGCCGCACCCGCCGTCTTCCGTGTGGAGCCGGCACGGCCCAATCCCTTCGGACCGCGAACGGTTTTTCAGTATCAGATTCCTGAGACAAGCCCCGTTAAGATTGAGATCTTTAATGTGCAAGGTGAGAGGGTTCGTGTCCTCGCCGACAAGACGCAACCGCCCGGTGTCTATGAGATGGTCTTCGATGGGCGCAGCCGCACCGGCCGGCCGCTTCCCTCCGGGCTCTATTTCGCCCGCGTGCGGGCCGGAGCGCAGGTGAAGACTTTTACCATGGCGATTCTTAGATAACCTGTTTCGGAGAGCGTTTCCATGATGGGGAGGGTGGGCTTGAATCCATCCTCCCCCTTTCTCTGCGCTCGCATCCCAATCCGCCGATATTTGAATATAGATTTCCCCTCACCACTTGCCGGCCGTTGAATTGAGGATCATCGGGGGGGACAATGAGTCTTGAGTGAGCTTTGAGGAAACAGTATTGGAATCGAAGAGATGGAGGAACGGAAGAGAATGAGTGTGAGGCATCCTGCAATCCCCTGTCATTTAGGATTTCTGTCCTTCGCTGTCAGCTTGAGTCTCATCTTTGCGTTCGGTTGGTGGACCGGCTGTGGCTCTCGTGTGGAATCGGTGCCCCCGGTGCCTGACGGTATCCCTTGGGCCTGGCTGGATTTTGAGCCGGAACCGCATCCGCAAAATATACTGCTTGTCACCCTTGACACGACCCGCCGGGATGCCCTGGGCTGTTATGGAAACCCCCGCCATACGACCCCCGTTCTCGATTCCCTGGCTCGATCCGGCCTCCGCTTTGACATGGCGGTGGCGCCGGCACCGATCACGGCTCCGTCCCATACCACGATGTTAACGGCGCTGGATCCACCCGAACACGGAGTCCGCGATAATGGGCGCACATCCCTGCCCGATACAATCGAGACCCTTGCCGCAACTTTTCAGAAGCGCGGATTTGAGACAGCCGCTATTCTTGCCGCCTTTCCATTGGACCGCCGTTTTGGACTGAATCAAGGTTTTGATCATTATGACGACCATTTTCAGGAAAGAATCTTGACCACAAATGAGGAAACATCCCAGCGCCGGGCCGATACGGTGACGGATACGGCTTTGGAATGGGCTCGCCACCGCTCAGCCAAACCTTTCTTTCTATGGGTCCATTATTTTGACCCTCATGTCCCCTGGGATCCGCCGTCTCCTTTCAGTGAGCGATTCAGTGATGAGCCCTATCTGGGAGAGGTGGCTTTTATGGATCAGGAACTCGGCCGCTTATTGAACGGGCTGCGTGATCTGGATCTCTTGAAAGCGACGACAATCCTGATCGTGGGTGATCATGGCGAGAGTTTGGGCGAGCATGGCGAGGAGAGCCACTCTTTCTTCATTTATGACGCGACGATGAAGGTGCCCTGTCTTCTGATTCCGTCGATGGCGGGTCGGTTCGGGGAGCTTCGGGACCGGGTTTACAAAACGCCGATCCGTTTGCGGGATTTAGCTCCGACCCTGGCCAATCTGTCAGGAGGAGCATCCACCCCTTGGGAAGGGCGGGGGTCGTTCAGTCTTCTCCCCAGCCTTATCAACGGTGAGCCGGCGCCGGTTGAGGTGAGCTATCTTGAGACCCTGGTTCCCGCACTCGATTATGGATGGAGCGATTTGCGGGGTATTCGGTCCCGCGACTGGAAATATATCCGGGCGCCCCGTCCCGAGTTATACAGATTGGGTCCTGATCCTGCGGAAACGACCAATGTGATTGACGAGTATCCGGAGATTGCGGCCCGTCTCGGCGATTGGCTCGATTGGTATCTCGTGCGGGAAGGGCCCGGCGATCCGGAAGTCGAACCCATGGATCGGGAGACCTTGGAGCGCCTTAGAAGTCTCGGGTATCTCCAGGGGGGCGGCGGCCGGGCCGAATACTCGGGCGCCGATCCCAAAGATCGGGTGGATACCTATATCGCGATCTCGGCGGCCATGACGGCGATCTCTGAGTACCGCCCGGGAGACGCCATCAAGATACTGGAACCGGTTGTTCGCCAGGAGCGGCGGAATGTGGATTTAATGCTCGCCTACGCCTCGGCCCATGCCATGGCGGGCGATGTGGAAAAGGCGGAGGAATTGTATAATGGGCTCCTGGAGCAAAGGCCCGCCGATACCTCTCTGCTGACAAAATTGATCCGACTTTCCATTATCAGGAATGACGAACCGCGGGCGATGGAATTATTCGATCGACTCGTAAACATCGCTCCCAAGAAACCGGGAGTCGAGATTCTCCGGGGTGAACTGCAGGAATCCGCGGGCCGGCTCACTGACGCCCGGGAAGCCTATGAAGCGGAAATCGAATCCCATCCCGATAGCTATGAAGCTTACTGTCGTCTTGCCCTTCTATATCGAAAAGCTCATGAGGAATCCCGGGCTGTTGACGCCCTGCGGCGGGCGCTCGCCATTTTTCCATACCACGCGCCGAGCCTGGCGCAGTTGGCCGATATCGCCTATTCGAAGGGGCGGATGGAAGAGGGAGATTCATTGACGGCGGCGGCTATCAGCGCCGACCCTAATGAACCCCTGGCCAATTTTCGGAAGGGCTGGCGCGCCAAAGAAGAGGGCGACCTGGCGGCCGCGCGGCGGTTTTATCAAAAGGCGATCAAGGTCCAGCCTGAATACGCCATCGCCCATGTCAACCTTGGGAATGTCTATTTGGAATCTCAAGATTGGCTGCCGGCGCTGAGGCACTACGACGCCGCGCTGGCGCTCGACTATGAGTCGGCCTTGCTGAGAAACAATCAGGGCGTTGCGCTCGCCCAGAGCGGCCGCCTGCCTGAAGCGATCGAGGCTTGGGAGAGGGCCCTTTTGTTAGATCCCGATGAAGATTTGCGGAGCGGTATCCAACGGAACCTGGAGATGGCGCGCAGCCAGTTGGGATTGTGAAACTCTGTGCTTGAGAGGCGGGGAGGCTGTACATGTTATTCCGGATTTTGTTTCTATGCTTCCTACTGATCCCGTTGGTGTTTGAGACGGCGCCTGTATCACCGGCGGATGGCGCCCCGATCGGCGCAACCCCGATCGATACAACCGGCGTGCGCCCCCTCCTCGATAAGTGGGAAATCGAGCTCGGCCGGCTGGACCGCGATTTCAAAGCGGCGCTCTGGATCCTCTATACGACAGGCGAACTGGGAGAACTTCCCGCCCGCGACGCCGCCCGCATGGAATTTCTCAATGACCCCGTGATCTCGGATCAGCTTTCACAATGGGCCGGTCTCATCCGGGATCCTCTTCTGAATCGCAAGATCGAAATGCTGCACCGCGCCGTGCTCGAAGCCCGAATCGACAATTACGGCCGGCTCTACGAATTAATGGATGAGCTCTCGGAAGCTCAGACCAATTTTCGGGCTGTATTTGAGGGGCGGGAGACCGAGGACGGGGAATTGGGGTTTATTCTCAGGCATGAAAAGGATCGGGAGCGGAGAAAAGGGGCTTTCCTCGCCCGGGCGACGGTAGGAGACAAGATCGGCGGTGATCTCGCCGAACTCTTCGCGTCACGCGCCAAGGCGGCGGCGGAGTTGGGATACGGCGACTATTATACACTGCGTCTCGCCCTGGATGAGATCCAGCCGGAAAAGCTGCGCGAGATATTAATGATGCTCGCAGAAATGACCCGCCCCGCTTTTGATTTGTTTCTAGCGAAGCAACGCGCGGCGCTTGGCGTTGAAACCATCGAGGCCTGGGATCTGCTTTATGATTCGAGCGGGATCACGGCGGCGATTGAATCGTATCTGTCCCCCGATTCCATGGTGGTTCGGACATGGCGGACTTACAGGGGGCTGGGTATCGATCTCGACACCATACCCATCACCATGGATTTGGAGCCCCGGGAGGGGAAGAGCCAGCACGCCATGTGCGTTGCGGTAAGCCCCCCCGAGGATGTCCGGGTTCTCGCTAATGCCAGGGAGGGATTGCTGTCATCGGAATTGATGCTCCACGAGATGGGGCATGCTGTCCACGCCGTATCATACCGCCAGGCAGGGCATCTGCTCCAGGATTGGCCTTCCGGCTCCTTTGGCGAGGGGATTGGGGAATACTTCGGCCAACTCGTTTATACAAAAGAGTGGCTGGTTGCGGTCGCGGGTGTTCCTGAATCCCTTGCTGTTTCGTATCTGAAGTGGCGTGGGGATCGAAGACTATTCAATATCCGTTGGTATCTTGCCGCTCTGGAATTCGAGGAAAGGGCCTATCAGAATCCGGATCAGGATCTCTCTGAACTCTACTGGGAAATGTTAGGTCGATATCTTATGATACCCGAACATCCGGAGGTTCAGGTATGGGCGCAGATCCCACATTTTGTAACCCATCCGGTTTATCTGCAGAATTATATACTCGCCGATCTCTTTGCGGCCCAATTACGATTCTATTTTATGAAGCGATTCGGCCGATTGTTGAACCATAGTGAGATCGGGACAATCCTTGCTGAAGAGTTTTTTGCCAAAGGGGCGAGTCTTCCAGGCGAAGTGTTGTTACGTCACCTTACCGGATCGGCACTCGATCCTGAACCCTTTGCCGGGGAGTTCTAGAGGCCCAAAGATGCCCTCACAGCGGACCCGCATCACCACGCCGGAATCGCTGGCCGGTCCCTTTGCCGACCTGGCCTGCCGCCGCTTGGAAAAATGGTCGGCGGCGGGGCGGGGGGGGGGCATCCTGGATCCCGGGTGCGGATCGGGTCTCTTTCTGAATCTGATGATGGAGCGGCTGCCCCATGATCAAGGGTATTCTTTCTGTGGTATTGAGGTGGATGAGGCGCTGGCCCGATTGGCCGCACAGCGACTGGTCCATCAGAATTTAAAAATCTATCACGGCGATTTTCTTTTTGACGGATGGCGGGAGGTCCGGAACGGGGGCGCGGTTTGGAATCCGGAAACGCAAACCTTCCGGGCGGTCATCGGTAATCCACCCTACCTGGGTTTCAAATCACAAGGGGCCGCGCTCCGCCGGCGGTTATCCCTCACCTACGGCCCGGGTTTTGGAAAATGTGATCTTTCCGGCTTTTCAATGATGCGGTCGATCCAACTGGTGGAACCGGGGGGTCTCATTGCATTGATTCTGCCGCGGTATTGGCTGGAGGGTGGAACAGGAAAGGCGCTGAGGGATCAGCTTATCCGTGAGTGCGATATAGTGGAGATCCGGCAATGGCCCGGCGGCCACCTTTTTCCCGGGGCGGGTGTCCAGGTCCTCGGTCTTTGGGCTCGAAAGCGGCACAGACCGGGGTCCACCGGCAAAATGCATTATTATTTGATGCCTGAAAATAGTATGGACGGCGATCCTTTGGACCGGCGCTCGATGGAATATTCCAAGACCCGGGAACCCTGGCCGCTGCTGTTAAAGTCGGAAGAACGATTTCTTGAAATCCTTCGATCGCATGGAAGCGCCCTTGAGACGTGGGCCGCCCCGGCGCAGGGTATCATTACCGGCGCCGATCGCTCCCGCGGGGGCGGGGGCATATTTGTTCTCGATCCCGAAGAAGTGGATGACCTCAAATGGACGCGCGAGGAAAGGCGATTCCTTTTCCCCTGGATCAAATCCCGGCAACTGGAGCCGCTACGGGTCGGCAAGACGCCGGCATCACTATTACATTTACCACCTGAAACCGATCTTGCGCTCCTTCCGGGCATTCGTCGTCATTTATTAAAGTATAAGAGTCATCTGGAACGCCGCCGCGAGGTGGCCAAAGGGCGCATCCCCTGGTGGTCGCTGCAATGGGGCCGGAAAGAGGAACTTTTCCGAGGGGCGAGGATCCTGACGCCGGCGAAGGCGCGCATCGTTCGTGCCGCCGCGGCTCCCGAAGGGATCCGGTTCAGCGCCGATATCTATACTTGGCGTTTGTGCGAGGGCGTCCTGCGGCGTTTTGAGGGGGTCACCGCCCGGCAGGCGGTATTCTGGCTGGCGCTCTATTTATCAAGCCGGCCCGGCCGGATCGCCTCGCGCCTGCTCGGTAAAAAACTCGGATCGGTGGTTGAATTGTATCCACAAACCCAGCGGTTGGTACCCGTACCCGTACCGGACAGCGCCGGCTGGCGGAGGATTTCACAAGGGATGGAAGGCTGGTTGTCCCCGCAAGGAATCGCCGCCTGCACCCCGGATGAGTTGTATCTTCAGGCGGATGATATCGTGGCCTCCATCTTGAGACCGACCGCCGAAGAGAAGGATCTCATGGAGGAGATAGAGTCGATCTGGGATCCTCCGGTTGGGGCGGAGGGCCACTTCCCCAACGATATCAAGCCATCCCTCCGGCCGGATCAGCATCAGGCTGAATAAAAAGATGCCGATTCTCAATCTTTAAGACGGCCTCCGCCTGCCCGCGCTCGCTCCATTAGAAGAATCGTTTCCATATGGGGTGTCTGGGGGAACAAGTCACAAACTTGGAATCTGTTCGCCGTATAACCCGCCTCGATGAGAGCCTTGGCGTCCCGCGCCTGTGTGGACGGATTGCAGGATATATAAACGATCCGTTTCGGTGCGAGAAGGGCGAGACTGGGGAGGGCTTTTGGATGCAGTCCCGCCCTCGGAGGGTCGAGGAGTATCAGGTCCGGTGATTGTTTAAGTTTGAGCCGCTCCAAGATCTCGGCCTGCGCCGCTTCCCGGTTATTTCCATGCTTGGGACGGAGAATGTTTTCGACGAGCGCGTCATGAAATATAACATTCTTCATCCCCAAACGATCCGCGTTGGCCCGTCCCTCAAATACGGCTTCGGAGACCGATTCAATACCCACCACCTGTTTCATCCGGCGGGCCAGCGGAAGGGTGAATGTTCCCGCGCCGCAGTAAAGATCGATCGCCGTCTCATCGGATTTTGGATCGGCCCATTCCAAAGCCTTGCACAATAGTTTTTCGGCCCCGGCGGCGCTGGTTTGAAAGAATGTGGAGGGGCCGATCCGCCAAGTCCATCCGCCGATTGTTTCCCGGATATAAGGCCGTCCCCAGATATGATGGGTTTCATCCCCCCGGGCCACGGTGGCTTTCTCCCGATTGATAAGCAGCACGACGCCGGTGACCTGTGGTACCCGCCGGCGCAAGGTCGCTGAGAGGAGGCGGATCCGGTCATCCCAGTCCCGGGTCACGAGGACGACCAGCAGATCGGGCCAGTGCGTGGAGATTCTCGTGATGACGTGACGGAGCAAACCGTTGTCACGGCGGCTGTCGTAGACCGGCAAACCCAACCGGATCGATTCCTCGCGCAGGCACGTTAGGATCCGGTTGGTCAGGGGGCTCTGAAGACGGCAATCGGTCACATCGAAAACGGCGTCAAAGCGGCCGCGGGGGTGGAGGCCCAATGCCAGCCTCTCTTCATCGGAGGGTGCGGCCAGCGGATCGGGCGGGACCTCGGTCCAGGGTCTGCGGGAGAAGGTGAACTCCATCTTGTTGCGGTATTCAAGTGGGGAGGGGAGCATAAGCGGCGGGAGGAGTTCGGCGGGTTTGAATCCGCCGATCCGCTGCAGGAGGTCCACCGCCTGCCGCTGCTTAATCTCTGTCTGCTCATGCTCATCGAGGGGCATCAGGGCGCATCCTCCGCAGACGGCGGTATGCCGGCAAGGTGGATTCCGCCGTCGCGGGGAGGCTTTCAGGAGCTCGACAACATCGGCTTCGAGGTATCCGGACCGTTTACGGCGAATCCGGGCCCGCACGCGGTCCCCGGGGAATCCGCCGCGGACCAGGACGATCAGGCCATCGATATCTCCTACTCCCGCACCGCCGAAGGCGAGATCCCGAATATCCAGATCGACCTCACCACCCCGCCCGGGAAGGGAGCGCCGTTCGTTTTTTTCCATAGAAGTCATCTCCGGTCCTTTCTATTACGCTTCCCCAACACTAAACTCTGAAAATCGTTCACGGAAGCCATGAGAGGCGAAAGGGGTACTCGATGCGCAAATATCTCGGCGTTTTTATACTTATGCTCACTGTCGGATCGTTGTTGTTTTCCTGTTCCGGGAAAAAGGATTCCACCAGCGGGGAGGGGAAAGAGGCTATCGGAGATGTGGCGGCTCTCGTTAATGGAGAGGCGATCACGATGCCCCAGGTCGACCGGGTCGTTTCTCATTGGCGGCAATCCGAGAAGGCGCCGGTCGATCTCGGTCTTCCGGTAACAGAGTTAAGGAAGGAAGCCCTGAAGCAATTGACGGAGCGGATACTGCTCTTTCAGGAGGCCGAGCGCAAGGGATTCAGGGCCGATTCTCTTGTGGTTGATAGACAGATGCAGGCTTTCATGAGCCGCTTTCGATCTCCAGAGGAGTTGACGGAAGCTTTGACCGGAATGAACTTTGAACTTGAAGAGCTGCGCGAGGCTTTCAAGCAGGATCTGTCGATACAGGAATTTATACAGGCGGATGTGAGCTCTTCCATCTCAATCGATTCCACCGCCATCCGGCGGTATTACGATGAGAATATGGATCAATTTGTGACGGGTGAAGAAGTGGAAGCCCAGCATATCCTTTTCAAACTTGATCAAGAAGCTCCGGCCGAAGAGGTGAACGCGGTTCTGGAGCGGGCGAATCCCGTTCTGGCCCGGGCTAAGAGCGGAGAGGATTTTGATGCGCTGGCGAAGGAATTTTCGGAAGGCCCCACGGGTCCCAATGGTGGACATCTCGGCTCTTTCGGAAGAAACCGAATGGTCGCACCCTTTGATGAGGCGGTCTTTGCCTTAAAGGTTGGAAAGGTCAGTGAGCTCGTGCGGACCCGTTTTGGATTTCACATCATTAAATTGGAGAGTCGGAAAGAGGGGGGACGGATGGCGTTCAGCCAAGCCCGGCCCCAAATCGAAAACCAACTCCGGCAGGAGGCTCTTGGCGAGAAGCTCTCCAGTTTGGTAGAGACACTCCGCAAGGATGCTGATATCAAGAGCCAGCTTAATTGATCGTCCCATCCCGGTTCGGTTTCCCTCAGAACCGAGCCGGGTTCTTCAGAGCCGAGTGGCGTGGCGGGGTGACATAGATTTGCCAAAAGAAGAAGAGGCAAAGATACCCGAACTGCGAAGAGAGCTTTACGGCAATCTCCGCAAGGTGCGCCGCGGCGCCGATCTTACGCTCGTGCGCGAGGCGGATCAATTTGCCGAAGCGGCCCACGAAGGCCAGCCTAGAAAATCGGGCGCCCACTATTACACACACTGTCTCAATGTCGCGCTCATCCTCATGGATCTCCTTGGGCGAAGGGTCGATCTGACGATTTTGGCCGCGGCCCTGCTTCATGATGTTCTGGAAGACAACAAAAAAATCACCAGGGCGATGGTCCAAGACCGTTTTGGTGAGGATGTGGCGCTCCTTGTCGATGGCGTGACAAAGATCAGCGGTCTCCCCTTCAAGGACCGCCTGCACCAGAATACCGAATATTTCCGGAAGATGCTTCTCACGATGGTCCGGGATATCCGCGTCATTCTGATCAAATTGGCTGATCGCTTGCACAATATGCGGACCCTGGAACATCTCGAAGATGAAAAGCGGCGGCGTATCGCCCGGGAAACAATGGATATCTTCGCGCCTCTGGCTCATCGGCTCGGGATCGCTCGCGTGAAGTGGGAATTGGAGGACCTCTCTTTTAAATACCTTGAACCGGAGGCCTATAAAGAGATTGCCCATAAAGTTCGGTTGAAGCGGGAAGAACGCGAGGAACTGATAAGGAATATACAAAATCCGATTCAGAAAAAACTTGATGATTGGGATATTAAAGCCCAGGTGCAGGGGCGTCCGAAATCTTTCCATTCGATCTATCAGAAGATGAAACGCGACGATGCGCGATTTGAAGAGATCTATGATTTATTGGGCCTGCGGATCGTCGTGAATACTCGTGATGAATGTTATCGTGTGCTGGGATTGCTGCATGATTCGTATACGCCGGTGGCCGGGCGATTCAAAGATTATATTGCGATGCCGAAATCGAATATGTACCGCTCGCTTCACACCACCGTGATCGGCCCTCATGGAAGGATGGTCGAGATACAGATCCGGACGCGAAAGATGCATCACACGTCCGAATTCGGCATCGCGGCCCACTATCACTATAAGGAAGGGGGGAAGCGGGACACGAAACTGGCCAAGGCCCTTGGAGAGGCGATTGTCGAACGAACGACCGATTGGGAGGTCGACTCCGATGATCCCCAACTCTTCATGGATTTTCTGAGGGCTTCGCTCTATCCCGATGAAATTTTTGTCTTTACGCCTCAAGGATCGCTCATCCGCCTCCAAGACGGCTCCACGCCTGTTGATTTTGCCTACGCCATTCACACCGAAGTGGGGAACCATTGCGCCGCAACCAAGGTCAATTCAAGGCAGGTTTCCCTGCGCCACAAATTGAAAAGCGGGCAGGTCGTCGAGATTATCACCTCGCCCCATGCTCATCCGCGTGAAGAATGGACGACCTTTGTCGCTTCTCCCAGGACGAAGGCGAAGATCAGACGCTGGCTCAAACAGCAGTACCGGGTAGACGCCATCAACCTCGGGCGGGATATGCTCCTGCGCGAATTCAAACGGCGGAAGATCCGCAAGCCACGCGACAAGAGCCTGGACAACATCGCCGTCGAATTGGGTATCCATGACCGGCATCTTCTTTTTGCGCGAATCGGCGAGGGGGATGTGTCGGTCGAAAAGGTGATCACCCGGTTTGAGCCGAAAGAGGAAGTGAAAACCGGGTCCGAAGGATTGGAAGCTCCTCCCGTCCTGAAGCCGGATCGCCAATCCGTCAAAGGTGTCCGCATTCAGAATGTTGATTCCCTTCTCATGCGGCTTGCGAAATGCTGCCGTCCGATCGCGGGGGATCATGTTGTCGGGATCGTGACCCGCGGCAGGGGTGTCTCGGTGCATCGTGTCGATTGCCCCAACACCTTTGATGACCGGGTGGAGCCCGAACGCAAAGTGGAGTTATCCTGGGGCGTTGAGCCGGGTCAGATCTTCCAGGTCGGCCTTGTTGTTCATGGCTCGGAACGCCCCGGCCTCTTGGCTGATGT
Source organism: Candidatus Eisenbacteria bacterium (assembly GCA_018831195.1). Classification (NCBI taxonomy): domain Bacteria; phylum Candidatus Eiseniibacteriota; species Candidatus Eiseniibacteriota bacterium. The sequence goes on from JAHJDP010000032.1 coordinate 91,558, forward strand.
CGCCGCGGCGGTCGCCAAGGAGGGTGTCAGTATTTACGAGGCCCGGATGGGCCATAGAGATAAAGATGCCCGGGGCGAGTTTGTTGTCGAAATCGCAAACACCCTTCAACTGGAACGCGTGATGAGCGCCATCCGGAGAGTGAAAGGCGTCAGCCGGGCCGAGCGGTTTGCCTGGTCTCCGAAAGAGGAAGAATGAACCGGGGAGGAAAGATGATGAAAAACAAGGGAAGCCGGATAGGAATCTTTATGCTGAGCGCCTTGTTTGTGATGGTCCTTTGTGGCAGTACCGCGCAGGCGACGGAGATCGGTATTCGATACGGCCGAACCAATATTCAGGGGAAGGACCTCTTCAAGGGGATGAATGATCTCGGCAATACCCATCTTATGGGTTTGCAAGTCATCTTCGATTTCCTTCCCATCCTCGATGTCGAGCTGGCGGGAGAGACCTATGAAAAGGATTTCTCATTTAGTGATGGGGAATTCGATGATGTCATTACCGACGGTGATGGAAAGATCAGTGATCTCATCATCCTCGGCACGGCGAAGGTCGGTGTCCCAGGAGTCATTCCCTTCCTGAGCCACTTCTATGTCGGTCTGGGTCTCAGCGCCCATTTCCTTAATGTGGATATCAATCCCATCAACAAGAGCTTCGTTGATAAAGATGCTGTTGAAGAGGCGATAAAAAAAGTGGCGGGCGAGAGCACCGAGGTCGAGTGGCATGGTGTTTTGGGTCTCAAGGTGTCGCTGCCGACCTTTCCCCTATCCGCCTTCGCGGAGGTCCGGTATCAGGATGTGCTCGACAAAAATATGCCGGATATGAACTCGGCCTATCTCGGCCTCAATTTGAAATTCAATTGAACGCCGTTGTTCAAAGGGTCAGCCGGGCCGAAGTCCGTGTTGACGGTCTGATCACCGGTTCCATTGGACCCGGGCTCCTCATCTTGCTGGGCGTCCGCCGCGACGACGGCCCGGAGGATGTCCGGTGGACCGCCGAAAAATGCGCCTCGCTTCGAATTTTCAACGATTCCGACGGCAAGATGAATCTCGGTTTAGCCGAAACCGGCGGCGGAATTCTCGTTATTTCACAATTCACGCTGCTGGGAGATTGCCGCAAGGGAAGGCGACCCAGTTTTGTACAAGCGGCGCCTCCTGATAAAGCCAAGGTTCTTTACGAAGATTTTGTCTCCCATTTGCTCGGAATGGGTTTCAGAGTGGAAACGGGGGTTTTTCAGGCGATGATGGATGTCGAGCTGGTCAATGACGGACCGGTGACCCTCATTATCGATAGTCAGGCCGCCGCTTCCAGCGCCTCGGACTCCCGGACCGTCGGAGAGGCCGGGTCATGATCGGGAAAAGCCCACCGGCCGAAGAGATTTTGCGGCGGGGAAGCGAGGATCTCATTCTTGCCTCGCGATCCGCCCGGCGGAAAATGCTGCTTGAGATGTTGGGCGTTTCCTTCCGAATTGTCCCTCCGCCTGAAGATCCCCCGGCGGCGGAAAGGGTCTCGGATCCTGAACGCTATGCCGTGACCCAGGCCTTGCAGAAGTGCCGGGCGGTGGCGCTGAACCAGCCGGAAGATTCTCCGGTCGTTATCCTAGGCGCTGATACAATTGTTATCCTCGGTGAGGATGTTTTGGAAAAACCGAAGGACGAGGATGAAGCTTTCCGGTACCTCAAACAGCTGGCCGGCCGGGAACACACGGTGATCACCGGTCTCGCCCTGCATCGAAGGGGGGACGGCCGGGAAGTCACCGGATATGAAGCGAGCCGGGTTCGTATGGCCGCGTTGGATGATGGAACCATCCGTCGTTATATCAGAACCGGTGAGCCGATGGATAAGGCCGGAGCCTATGGGATTCAGGGCATCGGCGCCCTTATCATTGAGGCCGTCTCCGGCTGCTATTTCAATGTCGTCGGACTGCCGCTCGCCAGATTGCGCCGGCTCTTTGAGGAATTGGAAACCTGATCTTCCGCCGGCCATTGAAGGAGATATAGAAAGAAATGATGAACCCGATGATCCCAACAATGAAGTGGACCGGGAATGGGATCCGGATCATTGATCAAACGCGCCTCCCCTCAGACGAAATCTATCTCGATCTCGTAACCCTGGAAGAAGTCTGCGAGGCGATCGGTACGCTAAGAGTTCGCGGGGCCCCGGCCCTGGGGATTATTGGCGCGATGGGTCTGGCTCTCGCCGCTCGGATCGCTCTGAATGAAGGGGCGGATGTGATGCCGGCGGTCGCCGCGGCGGCGGAGCGCCTTCGAGCCACGCGCCCTACGGCGGTCAATCTGGGATGGGCCCTGGATCGGGTTCTGGATCGGCTGAAGAGCGAGGGTCCGGAGTCACCCGGGGAGATCTTTGCCTGTCTCGAAAAGGAATCCCTCCGGATCCATGCAGAAGATTTGGAGATGTCCAGGGCCATGGGACGAGCCGGTGCCGCCATTTTGCCCTCGGGAGCTCGCATTCTCACCCATTGCAATACAGGCGGATTGGCGACGGGTGGGCTGGGGACCGCCTTGGACGTCGCTTTCGAGGCTCATCTTCAAGGAAAAAACCCGCACGTTTTTGCCGATGAGACACGTCCGCTGTTGCAGGGCGCCCGTCTCAATGCCTGGGAACTCAAGCGGAACGGGATTCCTGTGACGGTGCAGGTCGATGGGGCGGCCCCCTGGCTGATCAAGAGCCGGGGGATCGATATTATTCTCTATGGCGCCGATCGGATCGCCCGGAACGGCGATACCGCCAATAAAATCGGATCTTATATGCTTTCCCTGGCCGCCCAAGCCCACAAAGTCCCCCTCTATGTTGTGGCCCCAACCAGCTCGTTTGACTCCAAGATTCCGGATGGAGAGGCCATCCCGATCGAGGACCGCGGCGAAGAGGAAGTGACCCTCTGGGGAGGACGCCGAACGGCGCCCGAGGGGATCGATGTTTTTAATCCGGCCTTTGATATCACGCCCGCCACTCATATCACGGGATGGATCACGGAGGGAGGCATTCTCCAGCCACCCTTTACCGAGAAGCGATTGGCTGCGGCCCGATCCTCCATGATGAGAGGGGGAACGCGCTAAGGGGTTGACATCCGCTCCATCACCCGGCACAATGCATAGTTTGTATGCCCTATAAATTTTCATGAAGGAGGATCGCTGTAAGCGATGAAAACACACGCGACAAAAGCGGGCGAGATTCAGCGCAAATGGTATCTCGTCGATGCTGAAGGAGAGGTTCTGGGACGGATGGCCAGTGAAGTGGCCGGCATTCTCAGAGGGAAGTGGAAGCGTAACTATGTCCCCTATCTCGATGTAGGCGACCACGTCATCATTATTAATGCGGCCAAGGTCAAAATTACCGGTAATAAATTGGAGCAAGAATCTCATTTCCGGCATAGTGGCTACCCTGGCGGTGAAAAATTTACGCCTTGGTCCAAAGATATGGAAAATCGGCCGGAGGAGCTGGTTCGCCGAACGGTGTGGGGAATGCTTTCTCACAACGCGTTGGGGCGGGCCATGGTCCGGAAGCTCAAAGTTTATCCCGGGGCCGAACATCCCCATCAGGCTCAAAACCCGATCCCGTTGAAACCGGGTGCTCACGGGCACTTCCTGGAGGCGGTCGGTGAAACGACCGAAGAGTCGTAAATCCCCATGGGTGAGGAGTAAAGAAGATGGTTACAAAGACGGCGGTGGTTGCCACAACGGGACGCAGGAAAGAGGCTGTTGCCCGGGTACGGGTTATACCCGGATCCGGAAAAATTGAGGTTAATGGGCGACCGCTGGCGGAGTATCTCCAGAGAGGAAACCTGGTTCTTCAAGCAAGACGCCCCCTGACGGTGACCGAAAACGAAGAAAAATTTGACATTCAGGCCTTGGTTTCCGGTGGCGGTTTGCGGGGACAGGCGGGTGCCATCAGTCATGGGATCGCCCGCGCCCTGTTGCAGATCGAACCTGAACTAAGATTGGCCCTTCGCAAAGAAGGCCTTTTAACGCGCGACCCCCGGGCGAAGGAACGTAAGAAGTATGGGCAACCCGGTGCAAGGAAACGATTCCAGTACTCCAAGCGTTAATAGAGATTGATCTATCGAGGGTGGGAGACGGCGGTTGAACGACGGTTCCCACTCAATTCACACGTCCCGATAGGACGTCTTCCCGGCTTCTGCCGGGTCCTGGGGCGGAGGCGAAAGACGCACAAGCGGAGGAATTATGCAGCAGATTACGATTAAAGACTTGTTGGATGCGGGGGTTCATTTCGGCCATCAGACGCGCCGCTGGAATCCAAAAATGAAGAAGTATATCTTTATGGAGCGGAACCGCATTCATATCATCGATCTCCAATTCACAATGAAGGCGATGGAGCAGGCCGGGGAACTTGTCCAGCGTGCCGTCAGCGCTGGTGGATCGGTCCTTTTTGTGGGAACCAAGAAGCAGGCGGTTGACATTATTGAGGAAGAAGCCCGCCGTTGCGGGATGTTCTTTGTCACAACACGGTGGCTCGGCGGGATGCTCACCAATTTTCAGACAATTAAAATGTCTGTCCGCCGTCTCAGAACTTTAGAGCGGATGCGGGAAGACGGAAGTCTTCAGACCCTCACTAAAAAGGAAGCATCAAAACTCGAGAAGGAATACCTGAAACTCGAAAAGACTTTTAGCGGAGTCAAAGAGATGCATAGGCTGCCGGGCGCCATTTTTGTCGTGGATACAAAGAAAGAGGCCATCGCGGTTCATGAGGCCAAGCGTCTTGAAATCCCGGTTATCGGCTTGGTCGATACAAATTCCGATCCCGATGAAATCGATTATCCGATTCCGGCCAATGATGATGCGCTGAGGAGCATCCGGCTCTTCGCGAGATATATCGGCGATACCATTTTGGAATCGAAAGCGGTGGCTCCTCACGCAGCGTCGGCGTCTGCCGATGAGGAGAAAGAGGCAACGGCCGCGTCCGCATCCGAGAATTCCTAATTCATCCTAATGCCCGGTCTTTGATCGCGTGCCGGTCAGGCGGGCATTGCCCCGGACAAGAAGAAAGAGGGAAGAGAGATGACAATTACAGCTGAACAAGTGAGAATGCTCCGCGAAATGACCGGAGCGGGGATGATGGAGTGCAAGAAGGCTCTTCAGAAGGTGGACGGTGATATAGAGAAGGCCAAGGAAGAACTGCGCGTGCAGGGTCTTGTTCTGGCGGATAAAAAGACCGGCCGGTCGACGAACCAAGGGCTTGTCTATGCCTATATCCATCCAGGGGATCAGGTCGGTGTGTTGGTCGAGATCAATTGCGAAACCGATTTTGTGGCTCGGACCGACGATTTTAAGAATTTCTGCAAGGAAATCGCCATGCATATCGCGGCCGCGCATCCGATTGCTATTTCCAGGGAAGATATCCCCCCAGAGATCGTTGCCAAAGAGAGGGAAATTTACCGGGAACAGGCGAAAGAATCCGGAAAGCCAGAGAAAATCTGGGACAAGATGATAGACGGCCGCATGGAAAAGTATTACCGTGAGGCTTGCTTGTTGGAGCAGGGGCATATCAGGAATCCTGAGATAACAATTAATGATCTCCTGAAGGCGCTTATCGCCAAGCTGGGTGAGAATACGGTCATTCATCAATTCGCCCACTTTAGGGTGGGGGAGTAACCTCGACCGGAGTTGAACTCTGGTGAACCGGTGATACAGCCAATTTATAAAAGGATTCTCTTGAAGCTGAGCGGGGAAATCCTTGCCGGTGACGGGGGAACAGGTCTTCATTTTTCGACCATTCAGAATTTGGCACGGCAAATTTCAAGGGTCCATGATTTGGGCTGTGAAACCGGGATCGTAGTCGGTGGCGGCAATCTATTCCGAGGCCGGCAGGCCATCGCGGACGGGATGGATTCGGCGGCCGCCGATACAATCGGCATGCTCGGTACAACCATCAATGCTTTGGCCCTCCAAGGCCAGCTCGAGAACCTGGGTAAAGAGACCCGGGTTCTCTCTGCAATACGGATGGAACAGGTCTGCGAGCCCTTTGTCAGGCGCCGGGCCATCCGTCATCTCGAAAAGGGCCGTATCGTTGTCTTCGCGGCGGGTACGGGGAATCCCTATTTTACAACAGATTCCGCTGCGGTGCTTCGGGCCGCAGAGATACACAGCCAGGTGGTTCTCAAAGGGACGAAGGTGGATGGCGTTTATTCCTCGGATCCTGTCGTCAATCCGGCGGCCGAATTCTACAGTGAATTGACTTTCCAGGAAGCTTTGTCCCGCCAGCTACGCGTCATGGATTTAACAGCGCTCACGCTTTGTATGGAGAACAATCTTCCCGTCGTTGTTTTTAATATTACGGTGCCGGGAAATCTTGAACGGCTGCTCAAGGGTGAGAGATTGGGAACACGAATCCTCCGGGGCCAGGAAGGAGAAGGATAACAACCATGGAAGAGACGCGAAAAAGCGCCGAAGAACGGATGAAAAAAAGCTTGGAATCCTTCCGACAGGATTTAATGAGTGTCCGCACGGGAAGGGCGACTCCGGCCATTTTGGATGGAGTTCGCGTTGATTATTATGGCTCGGCTGTTCCGCTCAAACAGATTGCTTCCATATCCGCCCCAGAACCGCGTCTATTGGTCGTGCAACCCTATGACAAAACCGTTCTGGGAGATATTGAAAAGGCGATTCAGAAGGCTGATCTGGGGTTCAACCCCTCGAATGACGGCCAGATCATCCGGATTCCCATTCCACCCCTGACGGAAGAGCGGCGGCAGGATTTGGTCCGCAAGGTGAAGAAGACGTCGGAGGAGTATAAGGTCAGCGTTCGCAATATCCGTCGCGACGCCATTGAAGAACTCCGGAAGAAGGAGAAGGGGAAAGAGATTTCAGAAGACGAACTCCGCCGGGGCCAGACGGAAATACAGAAGACGACCGACAACTATATTGTGCAGGTCGACTCCCTTCTGACCGGCAAGGAAAAGGAGATTCTTGAAGACTGAGGAAAACGAGCGGGAAAGCGTACCCAGCCTTTGACAGAGGGAATCAGGGATGTCCACTAGCGCTGAACAAGTTATGCATGAAGCAACATTAGCCGAGTTTCGGAAGGTTATCTCGCAAAACTCGAACGTCCCGCAGCATGTGGCGATCATTATGGACGGCAACGGCCGCTGGGCTCAGCAGCGCGGATTACCCCGAATCGCGGGGCACCAAGCGGGCCGCAAATCAGTCCGGCAGGTGGTGGAAGGCTGCGTTGATGTGGGAATTCCTCTCCTTACCCTCTACACATTTTCAATCGAGAATTGGCAACGTCCTCTTGATGAGGTGCAGGCGCTGATGGAATTTCTGCGCCAAGTTCTGGTGGAAGAAAGGGAGGAGCTTAAGAAAAACGGTGTTAAACTCCAGGCGATCGGCCGGCTTGAAGATCTTCCGGAATCGGTCCGTAATGAATTAGAGACGACACGGCGCTTTCTCGAGGGGGGTGACCGCCTCTGCCTGAATTTGGCTCTTAGTTATGGAGGCCGCGCGGAGATCGTCGATACGGTGCGCCGGATTGTCGATGAGGTCATCAAAGGCCGTGTGAAAACCGACGATGTGGATGAAGAGCTGATGGAAAAGCACCTTTACACCAAAGGCATGCCTCATCCCGATCTACTGATACGAACCAGCGGGGAATTGCGCCTATCCAATTTCCTGCTCTGGCAGTTGGCCTATGCGGAAATCTGGGTTACCCAAACATTATGGCCCGATTTCCGGAAGGAAGACCTCTTCCGGGCTGTGGTCGACTATCAGAAGAGAAATCGACGCTTTGGCCGTGTCGGCTGATGCTCCACCCCACGGTACCGCTGCACCCCTCCGTCCCGCCTCGCGATCATCTTTAGCCTGGCGTCTCGTTTCCGCTGCTGTCTTTCTTCCTCTGCTTTACTTTCTCATTACCATCGGATCCTGGCCCTTTCAGGTTTTCATATTTTTATTGGTGATTCTTGGAGCCTTTGAATGGGAGCAGTTGTTAAAGTCTCGTGGCTTGAAACCCTGGCCGGGCTGGACGGCCATCGCCGCCCTCGGCTTTCTCGCCGGCGCCTGTTACGCCGGGGGGGAAGGAATGGCTGTAGTGCTGGCGCTCCTGCTCCTCGCCGGATTTGTTCTGGAATTGATCTGCGGCTCCATGCGCCCCCTTCTGCTCCTTGGATCAACGCTTCTGGGCGGCCTTTATACCGGTCTATTGCCCGCCTTCTTTTACAAAATTCGGATTCTCTCCACCGTAGAGTTTCCTGAGATGGGCCGTGACGCGGTCCTCCTTATCTTTCTCGTTGTTTGGGGCTGTGATACGTTCGCCTATACCTTCGGCCGTCTTTTCGGCCGCCATAAGTTGTGGCCCCGGGTCAGCCCGAAAAAATCCTGGGAAGGAGCGGTAGGGGGGGCCGCCGGCGCCATCCTCATGGCTCTTTTGGGAAAAGTATGGTTTGCCGGATTCTTGGATACGGAGCAGGCCGTTGTCTTTGGAATCATCGGCGGCACCGTCTCCCAGGTCGGAGATCTGGCGGAATCGCTCCTGAAGAGAGAGGCTGGAATGAAAGATTCCTCGTCCCTGATACCCGGCCACGGGGGGATTCTGGATCGCTTTGACTCCCTCCTGTTCTCTCTTCCCATTCTCTATCTTTATTTGTTGCTCTTGGTAAGCGGTGGAGGGCGTTGATGTGGAGGAGCTGAGCCCAAGGCGCAGATCTGTTGTTGTGCTCGGCTCGACCGGAAGCATCGGCATAAACACGATGGATGTTCTCGCACTTCATCGGGACCGTTTCAAGGTCTTCGGACTGGCGGCGGGAACTCGGACCGGTCGCCTTGCGGATCAGATCGCTGTTTGGAAGCCTGAACGGGTTGTCGTGAAGGGGCCGAACGAAGCCGCGGAGCTGAGAAGAATTGTACAAGATGGTTGGCAGGGAGAGATATCCCAAGGGGAGCTTGCTCTCGCGGAATTGGCCGGTGATTCAAGGGCTGATATTGTCGTCAACGGCCTGGTCGGCGCCCTCGGACTCCCGCCCACACTTGCGGCCCTCAAAACGGGTCGCAGGGTCGCGCTGGCAAACAAAGAGTCCATGGTTATGGCGGGACCGTTGCTGCGGGAGACAGCGCGTCGCCATGGGGGACAAATCCTGCCGGTCGACAGCGAACACAGCAGCCTGTTTCAGCTTCTTGAAAATATCAATCCTGATTCCGTGGCCCGGCTGATTCTCACCGCCTCCGGCGGTCCCTTTCGAACCCTGCCGCTGGATCAATTAAAAAATGTAAAAGTTGATCAAGCCTTGGATCATCCGACATGGAATATGGGGCCGCGGATCACTGTCGACTCGGCCAGCTTGATGAATAAGGGATTAGAATTAATAGAAGCCTGTTACTTGTTCCAAGTGCCTATTGATCACATTGAGGTATGGATTCATCCACAATCGATAGTCCATGCCTTGATTGAATTAAGGGACGGATCCTTGCTGGCGCAATTGTCGCAACCTGATATGAGGATACCCATTCAATACGCATTGACCTATCCCGAGCGGCTTGCATCCCCGGCCGGACCCTGTTCGCTTCCGGCTATCGGAAATTTGAGTTTTGAGGATTTAGATCTCAAGCGGTATCCCTGTCTGGCTTTAGCGCAGAATGCCGCACGGCGGGGGGGAACCGCGCCGGCGATGCTCAATGCCGCCGATGAGGTCTTCGTCAATGCTTTCCTGCGCGAGAAAATCCCATTCACCGATATCCCCCGACTCCTGAAACAGATCATGTCGGAATCGGATGGAGGCGAAGCCGATTCTGTGGAAAAGATCATGGAGGCTGACCGGTGGGCTCGGAACGCGGCCGGGTTGCTTGTCGGATCCGGAACCTAGTTCTCGCGGGTCTTTTCCTCGCGGGACTCTGGGTTGGTTCTGGTGCTGCGGCGCCGGATGAATTCGCGTCGCCTTTTATCAGGAAGATTACCTTCTCGGGAAATCATTCCATTTCCGGCGACAGGTTACGCGCCGGCATGCGCCACCGCCAGCCCTCTCCCTGGAATCCTCTCCGCCGTCCCCGTTTTCTTGGCAGGGATGTTCTGGCAAAGGATCTGCTGGGAATCCTGGATCTCTACCATGAGGAAGGGTTCCCTTTCGCGAGAATCCTGGACGCCCTTGTTGAGTATGAAGAGACGGACACCCACATCCGGATCGGTATCACGCTGGATGAAGGCCGGCGGGTCGAGGTGCGGGAGATTCTTCTGGAAGGGGTCCGGCCGACGCTGGCTCCGGGGGTCCGGAAGGAGATCCGGCTAAAGAAGGGAGGATCGCTCCGGGAGGATATCGTCCGCAGAGATATTGAACAAATCCTGATCTACTATGCCAATCGCGGAATGGCCATGACGGAAGCGCGGAGTGAGGTTCGCTACCTGGCCGATTCCCTTCAAGCCGATATCGTCTATCAGGTTCAGGAAGGACCGGTTATCTCGATCAGAGATATCCGTGTGGAGGGAGAGTTCGGTTCGCGCGCCGGAGTTATACAGCGGCTCGTACTGTTAAAGCCGGGGGATACCTTCCGCCGATCCCGCCTTCTTGAGAGCCAAGCCCGTCTGCTAAGAACCGGTCTTTTCCGATCGGTAAGGATCATTCCTCTGGTCGACTCAACCTACGTCGGCCAGGCCGACCTCCTCGTGAAAATTTCGGAGAAGAAACCGGGGTGGTACGGGGCCGGCATCGGTTACAGTTCCGACGACGAGGCGCGGATCGTGGCGGAATGGGGGCACCGGAATCTGCGCGGACGATGGCGCGCCCTGCAGGTGACCGGCAGTCTCAAATACAGCCTGGATAAGACACTTGGTGATACACCCCTGGTTTTACGGGAAGGATTCGCGGAGATGCGTTTTACGGAACCCTTTCTGTTTGAGACACCGGTAGCGAGCCAGAGCACTCTTTATCATGACTTCGAACGTGAAAAAACCTTCGAACAAACAATTGACGGTGTGATCCAGACATTTCGCAGAGAACTGACCAGGAAAATCAGGGGGAAAATCGATTTCGAGGTTCGTTGGGTCAGCACATCCGACTCAACGGCTCTTCGAGAACATTACAACACGCATCTGGTTACTTTTACATTGGATCAAGATCGGCGAAACAGCATCTTTGACCCTTCGCAGGGAAGTTCTTACCGGTTCATCGCCGACTATGCCGGCGGGTTTCTCGGAGGCAAGAACAACTTTTTCAGAACCACGGCCTCCGCCTCCTGGTATTTCACATTGAGCAGCGGGGTTGTCACGGCGTTCCGCCTGAAAGCCGGATATATACAGCCCCTGGGCCCGGAACTCACCGGTCCCGGGGCCGACTCGCTGCAGGTCGCGCGCGTACCCTTTGAAGACCGGTACCGGACCGGAGGCGGGACAACAGTGCGCGGGTACAAAGAAGAGAGCTTGGGAAGAAGAACAGGGGAAGACCAGCCGATCGGCGGACTCGCCCTCTTTATTGGAAATGTTGAAGTTCGTTTCCCCCTTGTCTGGCAGTTTCAGGGAGCCTTATTCATGGATGCGGGGAATGTCTGGGCCGATCCCGCGGAGTTCAAAATCAGTCGATTCCGCGAGGGTTTTCAGCATGGTCCTTATTCACCTCTGGCCGTTGCTTTCTCTCTCGGTTTCGGTCTGCGGTTCAGAACACCGGTTGGACCTTTGAGGCTTGACTACGGTGTAATGATCGGGAGGGAGCCGGCAGAGGGCGAATCCTCGAGAGAGGTTCACTTCAGTCTTGGACAGGCATTCTGATGACGGACGATCGGAAGAATAATTCCAGGGGTGGCAAACCGGGCCATCGGCGGTGGTTGCGCTGGCTTCCCGTGGGACTTTTGGCCGGTCTATTTTTCTGCTTCATTGCGCCCTTTATCCTCGTTCGTTTCGAGACACCGAGAAACTGGATGCTCGACAACGGGCCGGGGAATTGGCTTCTAGGCGCGGGAACCCGTCTGCGGGTGGGGAACGTCCACCGATTGGATCCCGGCGGGGCCTCTTTCTCTGGAATCGTCTTGTCCTGCAAAGACAGTCTTGGAGATTGGAGTGACTGGGCGCGGATATCCCATCTCAACACCTCCTGGGATATCAGCGATTTGATTTGGGGCCGCTATAGTATCGATCGCCTTGAATTGGATTCGGTGTCCGTGAATCTTCAGAGATCGTGCGTTCCTCATTGGCACGCGGAGGCCGGGGTTGTTGATGAACTGGCCGACCCGGGTCCTGGTCGTGCGCGTAGCGTGAGGTGTTCCCATTTCGGACTCCAACATCTCTCACTGTTGAGAGAAGGGATGCCGGTGGGCGAATCGCGTATGGAATTGAATTCGATACAATTGGAAAAGGGAGACCTTCGACTTGATGTCGATTCGATCCGGGTCCTTCTCGCCGCCGGCGCTCTCAGGCCCTCCTCGGCTGAGATGGCGCTCAATTTTTCAGGCGGCGATCTACGTTATGAGTCGAAGGGAACCCTGCGGCTGGATCATTTGGATGTGAGGAGCGCCGGATTGGAGGGCCAGCTCTGGCTCCGCCAAAGCCGAGGCTCCGAGTGGTTTGTCACGATGCAGCTCGAGAAAATCCTGCCGGCTGAAATGATGGATAGCCTGAGGCTGCAGGTACCCGACCCCTATTCGCCCGGGACCAGCGATACGCTCACCGGATCGATAAATCTGACTTTTGTCCCGGATACCCTCGCACTTCATGGGGAGCTTCAGGGTTTTTGGGGCGGGGGGCCTGCGGATATCGCAGGGCTGGTTCAGCGCACACCCGAGGGTTGGCAGGCGGAGGAGATTCATCTCAAAAGACCCGGGGCTGATCTGATCTTTTCAGGGCGCGCTGATTCGGAATTCGCCCATATTGATGGTGATGTAACATTCCAGAAAACGAATCTGAACGGCCCGGATTTTCCTTGGAGGGCGTCACCGATCGGGAGGACAAATCTGGCTGGATCGACGCAATTCGTTTATCGCCGGCCGAAAAATGAGATCTGGGAGATCATTTATTCTTTGAGGTTGGGTCCGAGCGCTATTGGGAACCAGCGTTTGGACGGGCTTCAAGCTCGAGGTTTGGTAACATCCTCATTTGTACAAGCCGATACATTCCTCATTGATCTGGACGAGGGACGATTAACCGGCGGGGGGCGATTTGATCTGCAAGACGGCGTTATGAACGCCGCCATCCGCTTGGAGAATGTCCCGGCTCCGGCCATCACCGATCCCTTTCTCGATGCGCCTGTGGAGGGTCGTCTTTTCGGCCGGCTCCAGATGCAAAAAACCGGAGAGGCGATGCGCATTTACGGTTCGCTGGATGGAAGGGATATAAATTGGGGCGAGCTGGCGGCAAGCGAGATCCGGCTTCCATGGGTTGATTATACAATTCCTGGGAATCACCTTGATGGCCGGGTCCGGCTTTCGGGATTCCATGCCGGAGCTTTTGCCGCTGATTCAGTGTGGCTCGAGATACAGGATTTAGAGATGGGGATTCTTGTGCGGGGCGGCACCCGGTTCTCCGATCAAGCCGTTTCAATCGTCGGTATCCTGGATCCCGCTCCGGAAGGTGGTCTTCAGATAGAGAATTTTGAATGGCGGCCGCCGGAGGGTGCGGCCTGGGATGCCGAGAAACCCTTCTTCATCGGGTGGGGCTCCCGCGGCGTATCGATTGATGGACTTTCTTTGATCTCTCCCGCCGGGGATTTGAGCTTCGATGGATTGTGGGGTGCTGAAAATAATGTAGAAGGCCGGTTCAGCCTGCACGGCGATTTTCTGCCGCTGCTCTCTTCGTGGGGCCTCCGGCCCGAAGCGACGGGGGGGGAAATCAACTGCGACGCCTCACTCTCGGGATATTGGCCGAATCCCGGAATGAGCGTGCGTTTTCAGAGCGACTCCTTGGCTCTTTGGAATTGGCCCCTCAATGACTTTACTGGCGCGCTCGATTGGCGGGAAGGAGCCATCGATCTAAGGCGTCTACAGGCAAGGGGACGCTGGGGGGCGGCCGCGATCGATTCATTGCAGCTGTTCATCAATGTCGATTTCGCAACCTTTCTTTCCCATCTGAGTTCTCCCGATTCCCTGCATTTGCCGGATACGCCTTGGGCCGGCGCGGCGACTTTCCGGAACCTGGATTTGGACCGGCTCATGGAAAACTCCGGCTGGCGGATCGATGAATACAAGCCTCGAACGGTGCAGGATACCGCCACCCGGGATCTGGAATCAATCATCCGGATTGTCCGACCGAAAACCACCATCGAAGGATCGTATGATGCCATCCGTCCTGAAGGAATCCTTGATATCGATCTTAACCTTTCCGGCACGCCTGCTCATCCGCTCTTCCATCTTAATGTCGAAGGTAAGGATGCCGCTTATCGACGGACCCGGCTCGATTCTCTTTCTCTCAAAATCGACTATGAATCCGGGGAATTGTCTATTCGAGATCTGCATTGGCTTAAAGAGGGATTGGGCGGCGCGATCAGCGGCGTTATTCCGCTCGAACTCTCGGCCTTGCCCGCCGCGGTTCATCTCCCGAATGACGGAGAGGATATTGATCTGCATTTGAACATTCCCAAAGGGAACCTGGCCATCTGGTCTTCCCTCAGCGAGCTGCTACAGGAGCCGAAGGGTGTTTTCCAAGCCGATCTCCGGATTCAAGGTCCTCTTCATCCGCCCCTTATCACAGGGAATCTGACAATTGACGGCGGATCTTTAAGGATCCCACTGAGAGAGGAGCGTCTCGAAGAGATCCATGCCAAATTAAGGATGGATTCACTCGGCGTCCACCTTGAGTCGGTAAAGGCCCGCATCGGCCCGAAGGGCCGCATCACCGCCACAGGACGGTTTCTCACATTGGAGGATATGGATCTCGATCTCACCGTCCGTGAGGGACTTTTCTTTGAGACAGGCGTTTATCGTGTGGAAGCCGACGGGAATATCCGCATCATCTCGCGGGTGGACTCCATCAGTGGACAAATCCGGCCGCATGTCCTCGGAGATGCTTACATACGTGAGGCCATGATCCTCGATATCACGCCAAGAAAAATCCCCGGACCGGTTCGGCCGACACCCTGGCTGATACAACTCGACGTTGAAGCTCCCACGAAGATCATGGTGACCCAGCCGACGACCCAACTCATGCTGGGAAACGGCAAGCTGGTTGTTTCGGAGAGGGACAACTGGTGGAACTTGGCGGGGGGTATTGATGTTCAGGGCGGGTGGTACAGGGTCTTTAACAATCAATTCGCCGTGAGGAGCGGCGATCTGGAGTTTCAAGATAGCGGGTCCGGTATTGAGGTCAGGGTCAATCTGCAGGCCGAGACGCAGGCGACGGAAGTCCTCTCTGCAGAAGGGGAACCGGTGGGAGCGGTGACCGTTAAGGTCGATGTCACCGGTCGGGCGGATGAATTGCAGGTGGCGCTCTCTTCTG
Source organism: Candidatus Eisenbacteria bacterium (assembly GCA_018831195.1). Lineage (NCBI taxonomy): Bacteria > Candidatus Eiseniibacteriota > Candidatus Eiseniibacteriota bacterium. The sequence goes on from JAHJDP010000032.1 coordinate 106,931, forward strand.
AGCCCGAATTGAGCCGTGAGGAGATCATCGAACTTCTGAGTTTTGGAAGAATCGCCTCGCATGGATCCGGCAGGGATGCGGCGTCAGGGGAAACGCGCGATTTCCTCATCAGCGAAATGGTCGCCCGTTTGGAGAATCAGCTGTCGGAGGAGATTCCCTGGCTGAACCGTGTGCGGGTGGCGCCCGATATGGATGAGATACTGATTCAACCGATCCTCAGCCCGCAATTCAGTCTCAACTATGCCCAGGAACTCTCCTCCTCACCCGCGCAGGAAGTGACGATGCATTACCGGCTGAGCAATATCCTTTATTTGAAGGCCGGAGTTTTAAGAGAATCGGTTCAGGGCGGGCATTCCGCTGAAGAGTATAACCTTGATTTGAAATTCCGCATCGAGTATGAGTAAAGGCTAGGGAAAGCAACAACGAGGTCTCATGCCCACCATATCACCAACCGTAAATCTTAATCACCCTCAGCGGGAGGCCGTCGAGCATGGCCGGGGTCCGCTGCTTGTATTGGCCGGAGCCGGGAGCGGTAAAACGCGCGTCCTGACACACCGGATCGCCTACCTCATCCATCAGCAAAATGTCCGCCCCTCGCAAATCCTCGCCGTCACCTTTACAAATAAAGCGGCTGCTGAGATGCGGGACCGGGTGGAAACTCTCATAGGGGTGGGCATCACGGGTCTTTGGATCGGCACCTTCCATTCGATTGGACTCCGCATGCTGAGAATCCACGTTAGGGAGGCCGGATTTAAAGAAGGTTTGACGGTGTTCGATACGGATGACCAGCGGGCGCTTCTCGGGAGGATACTTAAAGAAGAAAATGTTGGCGAGACGCGCCACCAGGCTCGGGAGATGCTGGGGCGGATCAGCCGCGCAAAGAACGCCATGCAAACCCCGGATCAGATGACCGGTGGGGATCCCCGCGCGGCCCTGATCGCTCATATTTGGCAGCGTTATCAGAAAGAATTGAAGCGCCAGAACGCCGTGGACTTCGATGACATCCTGATCGAAAGCCTGGCCCTGCTTCGCAACCATCCATCCATTCAGGATTCCTACCGCCGGCGGTTTGAACACATTCTTGTCGATGAATATCAGGATACCAACGCCGTTCAGTTCCAATTCGTGGAGGCTTTGTCGGGTCCGGATGGCAATATCTTTGTTGTGGGTGACGATGATCAGTCGATCTACGGATGGCGCGGCGCCGATATCCGGAACATTCTTGATGTCGAACGGGCTTTCCCGAAAGTGGAGACGATCCGTCTCGAGGAAAATTATCGATCGACCTCCTCTATTCTGGATGTCGCCCACGCCGTGGTTTCAAGAAACAGGGGCCGGAAACCCAAAAAGCTTTGGACAGGCCGCGGCCCCGGCGAACCCGTGCGCTTCTATCTTGGGCATAACGAAGACGACGAAGCCCGGGAGATTCTCGCCAACATCAGCGAGGTTCTGAAGGATGGCCAGGTGTCGCCGGGTGAGATTGTGATTCTCTACCGAACGCATGCCCAGTCCCGACCTTTGGAAGATGCCTGTCTTGCAAGACGGATTCCCTATATCATTGTCGGTTCGGTCACCTTTTATCAGCGCCGTGAAATTAAGGACCTTCTGGCGTACCTGCGCCTGTCATTGAATCCCCTGGATGAAATCAGTCTGCGGCGCGCGGTCGGTGTGCCCCGGCGGGGCGTCGGTGAGAAGACGATTCTGCGATGGCTGGCCGAAGCGCGCATCCGGGGTATCGATCCGGTCACTTTGGCGGCGGGAGAGAGTTCACCGGTCGGCGGCCGGTCCGGCAAAGCTCTGCAAGAATGGGCGGATCTCATCCTGAAACTTCGCGAACGCCGCAACGGTCCGCCCGGTCCGGTTATTGAAGAGCTTGTCGAAGCGATCGAGTACCGAAAATACCTTCAAGACCAGAACGAACATGATGTGGAAGACCGGCTGGCGCACGTCGATGAGTTTATCTCCGGCGCGCAGGTTTATGTACAACGTTCTCCCGAGGGGACGCTTGACGAATATGTCGGCGAACTCAGCCTCTTATCCCAAATCGACTCCGCCCAGACCGCCGCTTCCTCAATCAGTCTAATGACGGTTCACAACGCCAAGGGTCTGGAGTTCGATCAGGTCTTTCTGAGCGGTTTGGAGGAAGGCCTCTTTCCGCATATGTCGGCTTACCGCAATGAAGAAGAGCTGGAAGAAGAGCGGCGGCTGTTCTATGTCGCCTGCACACGGGCGCGTGATCGACTGCATCTCTCCGCCGCGCGGGAGCGGCGCCGGACGAACCGCCCGCTCGATCGCGGTGTTTCGCAGTTTGTTACACAGATCCCCCCTGATCTCCTTGAATTCGAGGTGACGGATCTGGCGCCGGCGGCGCCGAACCCCTCATACGATCGGCGGGGATTGTACCGGGATGACGATTCCGGTGAAGCGGTCATCTCTTATGATGATCCCCTTGTCGGCGCCCGTGTTTCGCATCCCACTTTCGGGGAGGGATGCGTTCTGCATGTCGATGGGGATGGGGATGGCGCTCGGGTCACCGTTCGTTTTCCCCGAAGCGGTCAGAAGAAAATACAGCGAAACTTTCTTAAGGTGCTGTAATGTGAAAACGCGCCGCCGGGAACGATGATTCCCGCACCGTACGCCGTCATCTCCACAAAAGAGAAACTGAGGTGATGTCATGGCGGACTCTCCGCTGGTCGATCCCGAACTCATTCGCCGGATAGCTCATTTGGCGCGGATCGATATCACACCGGCGGAGCTGCGTGATCTGGATCGCGATCTCGGCGCTATCTTAAAGTATCTGCAGGTTCTCGATGAGGTCGACACCGGCGACGCTCCTCCCATGGCCCACCCCACCGGTCTCACCGCACCCATGCGTGATGATCATCCCCGCCGGGGGTCGAACCGCGGGCTTTCCCTGCGGGAAGCTCCTGCCGTCCATCATGATTCTTTTCGGGTTCCCCGCACCGTTGAGTTGACCCTGCGGGAGGGTCATGAGGAGCAGGCGCCATGACCCTCTGGCGGATGGGGGCCGTTGAAGCGGCCGGGCTCATCCGGCGCGGCGAACTGCGGGCCGCGGAACTCGTTGGCGCCTGTCTTTCAAGGCTCAAGGATAAAGAGAAGGAGATCCACGCCTTTCTGAAGGTGGATGAAGCAGGATCCCTAACGCAAGCAGCCGCTATCGACAACCTGGTTCGTGAAGGCTCCGACCCCGGGCCCCTCGCCGGCATCCCTGTTGCGGTAAAGGACAATATCTGCACCAAAGACCTCAGAACAACCTGCGCCAGCCGGATTTTGAAGGATTTCGATCCGATCTATGACGCGACCGCCATTCAGAAGCTTCGCCGGGCGGGGGCGGTGATCCTTGGAAAGACGAACCTGGATGAATTCGGCATGGGATCCTCCACCGAGAACTCCGCTTTTGGACCCACCCGGAATCCATGGGATGAAACCCGTGTGCCCGGTGGCTCCAGCGGTGGATCCGCCGCGGCCTTGTGCGCCGGAATGGCCCCCTTGGCCCTCGGCACCGATACGGGAGGATCCGTCCGGCAACCGGCCGCCTTCTGCGGCGTCACGGCCTTCAAGCCCTCCTACGGGGCCGTTTCCCGCTATGGCCTTGTGGCTTTTGCGTCCGGTTTCGACACCATGGGTTCGATGGCCCGCGGCGTGGCCGATTGCCTTCAATTGTACAATGTTATCTGTGGGCCTGATTCGATGGACTCCACATCAGCGCCCGACTCGACTCCGATCAATTTAAATTCTCTAAGGGGTCCGGTTGCTGATTTGGTTCTGGGTCTTCCCCGTCGCTGGATTGAGGAGGGGTGCAACCGGGAGGTATTTGATATTTACGAAAATACCGTTCGGGTTCTCAAAGAGTCCGGGGTCCGTTTTCAAGAGATCGATATGCCCAAGCCGGATCATGCGGTTTCCTGCTACTACATCTTGACCGATGCCGAGGCCTCATCAAATCTAGCGCGCTATGATGGAGTCCGATTCGGCTACCGGGCTGCGGATGGAGAGGCCCTTGAATCCTTGGAATCATTGTATAAGCATACCCGTGGCAAGGGGTTTGGGCCCGAGGTCAAGCGAAGGGTTATCCTCGGCAGCTACCTGTTGTCCGCCGGTTATTGTGACGCCTATTATCTGCGGGCTCAAAAGATCCGCGGCTGGGTGAAGGAATCATTAACGCGGGCCTTTGAAAGGGTCTCCGCTCTTCTGCTGCCGACCAGCCCGACACCGGCCTTCAAACTGGGTGAGCGCATCAAACAGCCTCTGCAGATGTACCTTTCCGACCTCTTCACGGTAAGCGCAAACTTGAGCGGCGCTCCAGCGCTGGCTTTTCCAGCGGGCTTCACTCAAAACAATCTTCCGGTCGGTCTTCAGTTGATGGGGCGCCCCGGCGAGGAAGAGCATTGGATCCGGCCCGCCCACCTTTTAGAACAAACGCTTCAGCTTGCACAAATCGCGCCGGATAAGCCGGCTCTTGGGGATTGAACGGGGGGTTGAATAGATCGCATGTCCGCCCATGAGGGGAAAACCGATTATCAGATCCAGGATTTTGAACCTGTGATCGGTCTCGAGGTTCATATCCAGCTTCAGACCCGCAGTAAGCTTTTCTGCCGCTGTCCGGCCGGCTTTGGCGCGCCCGCCAATACGCAAACCTGTCCCGTCTGTTTGGGGCATCCCGGGACCCTTCCCGTTGTCAACCGGAGGGCGGTGGCGTTGGCAGCTCGTCTCGGTTTCGCCGTCGGTGGAAGGGTGCATCGCCGCAGTCTTTTTGCCAGAAAACATTATTTCTACCCCGATCTTCCCAAGGGGTACCAGATCACTCAGTTTGAGTCTCCCCTCTGTGAGGGGGGTGCGATCCCGATTCTGGTTGAGGGCGGGGAGCGGGAGATTCGCATTAAGCGGATCCATTTGGAGGAAGATGCCGGGAAGATGTCACATCCTGAGAGGGAGGGGCAGCGAGACTCCAGCGTTGATTTCAACCGTGGCGGCGTGCCTCTCGCGGAGATTGTCAGTGAGCCGGAGCTTAGATCGCCCTCTGAGGCGGCGGCCTATCTCGCCGCCGTCCGTCAACTTGTACAATATCTTGAAATCAGCGGGGGGCGGATGGAGATGGGGCATCTCCGCTGCGACGCCAATGTTTCGATCCGCCGCAGGGGAAGCCTTGAAATGAATCCCCGGACCGAGTTAAAAAATCTCAATTCCATAAAGAATGTAGAAAAGGGCATCGAGGCGGAAATAATTAGACAACATCTGATCAGAAGGGGCGGCGGCCCGGTGACGCATATGACGCTGCTATGGGATCAGGTGGCCGGCGGTGTGCGTTCCATGCGGTCCAAGGAGGAACGTCCCGACTATCGGTATTTCCCCGAACCCGATTTGCCGCCGCTGGTGCTGGATGATGAATTGTTAAAGCATGCGCAACGGGAGGCGGGTGAACTCCCTTGGGACATTCGGAGACGTTTTCAAGAGGACTGGAATCTCCCGGCGGCGGACGCCGAGCGGCTGACGCGGACCCGTCCTGATGCTTGTGACTTCCAAAGCCTGGTGGTTCAACTCTCAGCGGGCGACGGGCGGGGATCAGACGCCGAACAGGCTGTCAAAACCGCGGCAAACTGGGTCATCGGCGACCTAAGGAGGATTTTAAGGAGGGTTTTGAGGGAAGAAGGCCCTTGCGCGCGCCGGCCTGCGCCTCAAGCGATGGCTGCCTTCCTGCGTCTGGTTATGGATCGCGTGATCAGCGGGGATACGGCCAGGGCTGTCTTGGAGGTAATGGTTCAGACGGGCCGCCCTGCGGACCAGATTGTTAAAGAACAGGGCTTGGCGTTGATCAATGATGAAGCCACCATCCGCGGATGGATCGCTGAAGTTTTGAACAATAACCCGGATGCTGTGGAAGAATATCTCGCCGGCAAAGCGGTTTTAAAATCCTACTTTGTCGGCTGTGTGATGCGCAGGTCGGATGGAAAGGCCTGCCCCCGGACGGTCGCGATGATATTAACTGAGGATCTGGCCTTCCGCAAAGCGAAGGGGGGCGAATGAAAATTCCCTACGGAAAAGCCTGCCTCGAATGTCCCTCGGAAGAGATTTTGGGTAAACCCGCCATGCGTTGGCGCGGCCGAAGGAGCGCCTGGCAGGAGATGGAGCCGGATCAGGTCCTCGAAGAACTGGGGGAGACCCGGTCCTGCGCCTGCGGGCCCCGGCAGCCGCCCAACTGGGAGCCGCTCTCTTCTTTTTTCCCAAGAGCGCCGCGCCATCCTGTTTTGGTTGTTCCCGACGCCACCCGCAGGGGGTTCTGGCAGGACATCCTTCCATCATTGGTGGTTGATCTGCTGATGCGATGGCCCGCGACGGAATTGAAGATTCTCGTCGCCACCGGAATTCATGCAGAGGTCTCACGGGATGATATCGAGCGTCATCTCCGGTTCGGCGATCACGCGGCGCCGGCGGATCACGATGGCCGGCAGGCCGCCGCATCGGGCCGCATAAAAATCGTTCAACACCATTCTGATGAGGGAAATCTTCCTGTGGGGACAACGCCACGGGGAACCCCCGTCTCCATCGACCGACACTATCTCGAATCCGACGCCCGGATTCTTTTGGGGGGGACCTCTTATCATTACTTCGCCGGATTCGGCGGCGGTCCCAAGCTTGTTTTTCCCGGATTGGCCTCCCGGCCGGGGATTCTGATGAACCATCTGCGGGCTTTGGGCCGCGGGATGTCAGGATGGGATCCGGCCTGCGCGCCGGCTCAGATCGCCGGCAATCCGGTTGCGGAGGATATCGCCGAGGCTGCGACCCTCGCGCCGCCCCATGCGGTGATCAGTACCCTCGGCTTCGGGGATCAGATCGGTGTTGTTACGATGGCGGGGCGGGAAGATTGGGTTCTGAGCATCAACCGCTGCCGCGCCCTTTATCATAGAGGGCACCGGGTTGTTTTGTCGGCGCCGCTGCAGGGTGTCATCGTGGATGCCGGCGGGTATCCGAGGGATCGCCATCTTCTTCAGGTTCACAAGAGCCTTCAACACGCTGTCCGATTCCTGCGTCCGGATGGATGGATCTTGTTGATCGGTGAGTGCGGGGAGGGTTTCGGTTCAGCGGGACTCCTCGATATGGTGAAAAGTCTGAGCCTGAGATCCTTATCTGATGTAACCGCCCAGGAAGCTGATGCGGGACATCTTCAGACAGCGGTCGCCCTCATGACAGCGACAGGGAAACGGAGGGTCGCCTTTTACTCAGAGATCAGCGGGAAGCACCCCGAGCAGATCCGCTCCCTGGGATGGCAGCCCCTGGCCACCGGCCGTGAGCTGGAGGCGTGGCTGCGGGAGCGCTCCAAGGGATCCTGGGGATGGCTGAGTGAGGCCGATACCGTTCTGCCGCAGTGAAGAACAAGGCGTGAAGATGATGCGTACGTATCAAAGAGCCGGGGCAAGGGTTTTACATTCCGCGCATTGACTTTGGGTTCTGCGGCTTCTAACGTCGGGGACGAATGGATTCAAGGCTGCATCATGGGGAGGGTCCGCCATTGAGTGAAGTCGAGAAGGTTCTCATCATCGGGTCCGGCGGCCGGGAACATGCCCTGGCATGGGCCCTCTCGAATTCCCCGAGCAAACCCGAAATCATCGGATTGCCTGGGAATCCAGGACTCGCGGAATTGGGCCGGTGTGTCGCTGGAAATCCATCCGACAATGAATTGGTTCTTGAAGTGGTGCGCCGTGAAGGGATCGATTTCACCATTGTCGGTCCGGAACAACCCCTTGTCGGCGGATTGACCGATCGCCTGCGGGCCGCCGGGCATGATGTCTTCGGTCCCTCCCGTCATGCGGCCGCTCTCGAGGGCAGCAAGGTCTTCTCAAAAACCCTCATGCGTTCCCACGGCATCCCCACCGCCGCGTTCGAGATCTTCACCAAACCGCAGGATGCGATCGCCTTTCTCAAGCGGCAGTCCTTTCCACAGGTCCTCAAGGTCGACGGCCTCGCCGCGGGGAAAGGAGTTTTTGTCACGAAGACGATTGAGGAAGCCAAGTCGGTTGTGGAAAGGGTGCTGGTTCAGAAAGAGTTCGGCAGCGCCGGCAACCGGCTTATTGTAGAAGAGTGTCTCAAGGGTGAAGAGATGTCCCTCTTCGTTTTGACCAACGGCTCCGATGCAGTGTTGCTGCCGACCGCACAGGATTATAAAAGAGCCGAGGATAAAGATGCCGGGCCGAACACGGGGGGGATGGGAGCGACGGCGCCGGTTGTCAGCTGGTCGCCCGCGTTGGAACGGCGCGCCATGGACGAGGTGATCCTCCCGACCCTCGAGGCCATGCAGGGGGAAGGCCGCCCCTATACGGGGCTGCTCTATGCGGGTCTCATGGTGGATGAGGGGCGTCCGGATGTCTTGGAATTCAACTGCCGCTTTGGTGACCCTGAAACACAGGTCGTTTTACCCATCCTAAAGGGCGATCTGCTGCAGGCTCTTTCCTGGGCGTCGGGCCGTGATACACAGACCCCGGATTTAGAGTTGTCGGATCAGTGGGCTGCAACGGTTGTTCTCACCTCAAAGGGATATCCGGGCTCGTATGCCAAGGGATTTCCCATCAGTGGGATTTCCAAAGCGCGAGAGCTACCCGGAGCTTTTATCTTCCATGCCGGAACAGCTTGGGCTGAGATCGGACCGACGGGCCGGGGTGAATCCCCCTTTCATCCATCACCCGCTCCTTTCGGCGGCGCGAAATCGCCCGAGGGTTCGATGAACAGCAACCACCGGATCGTGACAACCGGCGGCCGTGTCCTCAATGCCGTTGGAAGGGGGGATGACCTTCCCTCCGCCTTGCGACGCGCTTATGAGGCGGCGAGTCTTGTCACATTCGAGGGGAAGACGATGAGGCGCGATATAGGGCATAGGGGTATCGCGGCTTTGAAGGAAGGAAAGATCTGATGACGGGAACGCAAAAGAAAACCAGACCCGCGCCAAAATCGGGCGCAAAGCAAGAGACAAAGCCACGGGTCGGCATTCTCTACGGCAGCGTGAATGATGAATCGATTGTGGTTGAAGCGATCAAAATCCTCGAAGGAACTTTTAAGATCCCCTGCGAAAGCAAGGTCCTCTCCGCTCATCGGACGCCCGATGCCACCCGCACATATGTTAAAGGTGCCAAGGCCAGGGGGATAAAGATCCTCATCGGTGTCGCCGGATTGGCGGCGCATCTCCCCGGTGTGATCGCCTCTTATACATCCCTTCCCGTACTCGGCGTCCCTGTCGCCGGACCCAATCTGGATGGGATGGACGCCTTGCTCTCAATCGTTCAGATGCCGGCCGGTGTCCCTGTCGGAACCCTGGGGATCGGCAAGGTGGGCGCGCGAAACGCCGCCCTTCTCGCGGCTCGTATTTTGGCCCTGGAGAACAAAGAGATCGCCGATCGTCTCGATAAGCTGATCCAGCACATGGCTGAAGGCGGGAGGGTGTGATCTAACCTCGTTTTGGGAAGCGCATCCGCAGCGGCGGCCATCTCTTCAATGTCGTGGCCTCCATGTGCGATTTGCGAAGACGCTCGACAAGGTCTTCTCTATGGTTTTCAAGCGATCGCGGGGCGCGTTCGGGGAGGGCGGAGGCAAGCTCATCGAGCTGCGCCATTATTTCACGTGAAGGCATATTTGTTATATAGGCCGAGAAGATCTTGGACGGGGCTTCTTCCTTTAAAATTTGAACCGAAGGTGTCTCCTTCAAATCCCGCTTAATGCACGAATCGGCAAGCAGTGTCAGGATCCGCGCCTGGTCCGTCTTAATACCGAGCGAGGTGTCGAGGAATTGAAGTGTTCTGAGGACGAACCACAAAGGTCCGCTGCCGCAGAGCGAAACAAAGAGGGATCCGGCGCCGGATTGTTGAGACTCATGGATCATTCCCGCCATTTCGTTGAGATCAATGGCCGGATCATGAGTCAGGCGGTTCCCTCCCAGCGCCAACGCCGCGAGAAGTTTTCCAAGCTGTGAGGCGATGAGATATGGCGTCAGAATCGGCACCCCCAATGTATAGGCTACCGACAGCAGGCTTTCGGGCTCTTTTAAAAGCCGTTCTTTCTCTTTTAAATACCGTCCCAGCTTCTGGGATAAGGCTGATGACGGCATGATATGTTGGAACGGGGGTGAAGAGAGCAGATAGGATGATACCGCCCTGGGATTGGATAACAGCCTCTTCTCAATGGCGACGTCGTGAAGCCAGAGAACGCCCCGGGCTTCTTGGATCGACGCGACCGGCGCCGGGTCGCCATTCGACATCTGAGGATGCAGGCCGAGTTCCAATTGAAGCAGAAGCGGGCTGGCGATAATGGCGTCAAAGACACCGGCCTTGAGCAAGGGGATCACATCGAAGGGCGCGCACTCATCGATGAGGGCTTTGCGCGAGATGAGGAGAAATCGCAATCTTTCGGTACGGGATAGTTCGTTTTGAAGAAGGTCGCGGACTCCATCCGCATTGAGAAACTCGATGGCCGCCGGTGGTGAGGAGTTCTGTGACGGCCTGCTTTTCTGTGGAGGAGGATCTCCCGGACCGGGCGATAGATGCAGATGCTGTAATGTATGCCGGTTCATATCATCTCGCTTGGAAAAACCAACGGATAGACTGCATGCCACCGGACCTTGAACCCTGGTAGGATCATAGGGCATGATGGGGGCAGCGTAAAGCGATCCGGCTCAGACGCCCGCTGATGGCTTGAGGTATCGAATGGCCGCTCATGTCAGGAATCCGAAATTTAATGTTGATCTAGGGGATCTCTTCCCGCCCAGACCCGGAACGCCTTCCGAGGCCGGCTGGGGCCGCTTCGTCGATCTCATGAGAGAGGGAGGGGTCGGCATCCTGCCGACAGATACCGTCTACGGCCTTCACAGCCGATGGGACCATTCTGGAGCCCGCTACCGGATCCTGAGACTCAAAGGACGTCCGGCCGGTTCGTCTCTGTTGTGCTTGATCAACTCGATGGAGATGCTGGAATGGGTGGCTTCACCGCCGCAAACCCCGCTTTTTCAGAAATTAAAGGGGTACTGGCCCGGCGCCCTCACCATGATTCTTCCGGCGGGCCCGGCGGCGCCGCCTGCCGTTCAGACCAATGGAACGGTTGCCGTCCGGTGGCCGGATGACCCCTTTCTCAATCGTTTGGTAGAGGATATTGGGGTTCCTCTTCTCTCCAGCAGCGCCAATCCATCAGGACGAGAGCCGGCGACGACGATTCAGGAAATTTCCGAAAATTGGAAAAGCCAGGTGGATGCCATCATCGATGGTGGGCCCCGCGCCCGCCCCCCCTCGACGCTGATCCGTGTTCCAACGGTGGGCCGGATCGACATCCTCCGTCAAGGGGATATCAAGATCGAGTTTGATGGGTGAGGAGCTCTCCGGCCGAGTTCCTCGTGACGCAGGGGCTCCGAGCTCGAGCTACCTGTTCCCATCAGTCCGTGTTATAATCACCCGGTATATCGGGTGGTTCAGGCATGGATGTCACTCCTGAAAAGTGTCACATCCGGGTATCCCGGGAGGTCAAAAATGAAGCTTCAATCCGTTGTGTCACGACCTGTTAAGGCTGTTTGGATTTTCGGGAATCTGATCCTCATGCTCTGCCTCCTGATCGGCATCCCAAGGGCGGATGCGATCTTCTACAATATCGATCCGGCACAAAGTTCAGTCACCATGACGATTTTTGGGTTTGATTTCGCGGGAGCCGCCGACGGGACCTTCTACTTTGCCACAGATCCGGGGATCGAAGCGGGCGCCTGGGATATTTTGTGGGATCTCGATGCGACGGTTGAAGATATTGATGCCGGACTTGCCGCTCTTCGGAACATCACGATTCAAACCGATCCGACGAAAGATGCCTTTGGAGAAATAACCGATCCGAATCCCACGGATGGGGTGGTTTCCCTCAATCAGTTTCTGCCGATGATCGTCCACTTTACCTATGATCCTCTCTTCGGCGCATCGGAGGATTATGAAATTATCTCCGAGAGCTGCTTTGGGGAGGTCATTCTTTGCGAGAATCCGGCCTCCAGCGGCGAGGCGACGATTCATACAGCGACCCTGCGTTTTAATGCGGCGGCTCAGGATACGGTTCCCGCCGAGGAGAATCCCTTGGGTGAGGATATGCCGGTCCGCATCATCTTGAAGGCCGATGGCACTACGAACGGGCTCTCCGGGGTCGCCGCCGGCGGCCGGATGGGAGTCAGCCCCCAGGTGCGGATATGGCCCAATCCCTCTGCGGGGCCGGTGACGGTGAGTCTCGGCGCCTTTCAGGGGACGCCTCCTGAAATCGGTGTCTTTGACGTATCAGGACGGCGGATTCAATTATTGTCATCGACCGGCGGCCTCAGCCATGAGTATCAATGGAACGGCCGCGATAGCGCCGGACATCCAGCGCCGGCGGGGATCTACTTCATCCGTTGCCGGATCGGCGACGATATTTCCTACAATCGCTGCCTCCGTCTGAAATAATCCAGAATTCGGTTTACCGATTCCACCTCCTTGGGCGGGGAACCGTTGCGTTCCCCCTCCGGGATTTATAAAATCCAGGTTTGAAGCAAAGAATCCCAAAAAAGACCGATATTCGGCTAACGGACGGAGATTTCATGGGGGAAAAGCTGTTTCATGTCATGGTTGTCTGCACCGGCAATATCTGCCGGAGCCCGATCGGGGAGGGACTGCTCACACATCGGCTGAGGGATTTGCCGGTCCTCGTCGACTCCGCCGGCACGGCCGCGCCCGAAGGGGTTCCCGCTTCACAACACGGCGTGGATGTGTGCGCCGAGCGGGGACTTGATATCAGCAAGCACCGCTCCCGGCTGCTGACCCGGACGCTCCTCGGTGATGTCGATTTGGTTCTGGTCATGGAGCCGTATCACCAGATGGAGATTCTCACGATGGCGCCGGATCTCGCCGACCGGGTTTTTATCATCACGGAATTCGTCGGCGAGGGGGACGAAGGTGTTGGGGATCCGATTGGGGCGGGCCGCTATGCCTATGAAGAAACATATGCCATCTTGGAGCGCCTCACGGAAAAGGCCGATCCGCTGATTCGCGAAATGGTCAATGCCAAGACTCAAGCCGGAGAAACCCACTCATGAGAGAATCAAGACGGATGGTCATCGGTTCCGATCATAGGGGTTATAAGTTAAAAGCCCATTTTATAACCTGGCTGGAGTCCAAGGGATTCGTTGTTGAAGATGCCGGTCCCAAATCTCCCGATGCCGCCGATTATCCCGATTACGCGCTCGCCGTCGCCCGTAAGGTCGTCGCAGGTGTGGATACCTGGGGAATCCTTATCTGCTCCAACGGCGTCGGCATGGCCATGACCGCGAATAAGGTGAAGGGGATCCGCGCCGCGCTCTGCTGCACACCCGCCATGGCGGATCAGAGCCGCCGCCATAACAATGCCAATGTGCTTTGCCTCGGGGCCGACAATCAGTCGATGGAGGCGGGCCTTGAGATTTTAGAAAGCTGGCTCAAGGCGTCGTTTGAGGGCGGCCGTCATGAGAAACGCGTTCAGAAGATGATGGCCGCGGAGAGATTGTGTGATTAGACCTTGAACAGCCATTGATGGAACAGGGGAGGCATGATGAAGGATTGTCTATTTTGCAGGATTATCGCCGGTGAGATTCCGGCGGATAAAGTCTATGAAGATGATTTGATCATCGCCTTTCGCGATGTCAATCCTCAGGCGCCGACCCACATCTTGTTGATCCCGAAAGAGCATATTGCCACGGTGAACGATCTTCAGAAGGACCATGCGGAGCTCATCGGCCACATTCATCTTCAGGCGCGGGCGTTGGCCGCGTCCGAGGGGATCGATGAATTGGGGTATCGCATCGTCGTCAACTGTCTTGCCGACGCGGGACAGAGCGTTTTTCATCTCCATTTCCACCTTCTGGGCGGGCGTTCGATGAAGTGGCCTCCGGGTTGATGCCGAGTTGAACCTCAGTTAACACTCTGCTGAGCCCATGTTGGAACTTCGTGTGTCCGGTTGTGTTGAATAAGATCGGCATGATCATTTTGAGTCTGTGTTGATGGAAGGGAGGATAGAGCTTTGCCCCCGATGGATCTGCAAGCCATTAAGGCGCAATTGGAAGAGTTGACCCCGGCGATCAACGCGACGGAAGAGCAAATAGCCCGCGTCATTGTCGGGCAGAAGGATATGGTTCGGAAACTCCTTGTGGGCCTCCTGGCTGATGGCCACGTCCTGTTGGAGGGCGTTCCCGGCTTGGCCAAGACCCTTGCGGTCAGGGCTCTGTCGGGAGCGATTCAGGCCCGTTTCAGCCGGATTCAGTTCACGCCCGATCTGCTGCCCTCCGATCTTACCGGGACGATGGTCTACAATCCCCGCTCGGGGGAGTTCACCGTCCACAAGGGACCGGTCTTTACCAATATTGTCCTTGCCGATGAGATCAACCGAGCGCCGGCAAAGGTACAGAGCGCCCTGTTGGAAGCGATGCAGGAACGGCAGGTCACACTGGGGGAAACCACCTATCCCCTCGAAGAACCCTTCCTCGTCCTCGCCACACAAAACCCGATTGAGCAAGAGGGGACCTACCCGTTGCCGGAGGCGCAGGTCGATCGTTTCATGCTCAAACTGCGCGTCGGGTATCCCAGTCCCGAAGAAGAGAAAGAGATCTTGGGGCGGATGACGGGCAGCCACGTACCTGAGGTGCGGCAGGTGATCACGCCGAAGAACATTCTTGACAGCCGTGCCGTGGTTCGCCAGATCTATATGGATGAGAAGATCACTGATTATATTGTACAAATTATCTTTGCCAGCCGGGAGCCGGAAAGGGTGGGTCTCCACATCGGAGGACTGATCGCCTACGGCGCCTCTCCCCGGGGCACGATTAATCTCGCCCTGGCCGCGAAGGCCCACGCCTTCATCAGCGGCAGGCCCTATGTCGTCCCAGAAGATGTTAAAGCGATAGCTCCCGATGTCTTGCGCCATCGCATCCTGACAACCTATGAAGCGGAAGCCGAGGAGGTCAGCTCCGATGACCTGGTCCAAAAAATCCTGGACCACGTGGAAGTTCCGTAACCCATTCCGGGGAGGCGGAGATGCATCGGTTGCGGATTTGCCTACCTGGGATGATTTTGAAACGGAAGATCCCGTAGCGGTCCTGAAGCGAGTGCGGCATCTTGAGATCCGCACCCGCCGGTTGGTTGATCAGATATTTTCAGGTGAGTACCACTCCATTTTCCGTGGACAGGGGATGGAGTTTCACGATGTCCGCCCCTATGTCGCCGGCGACGACGTGCGGGCCATCGACTGGAACGTCACGGCGAGAGCGGCCGAACCTTATGTTAAAACATTTGTAGAAACCCGCGAGCTGGTGGTTCTCCTGATGGCCGACCTTTCCGCATCGACCCTTTTCGGTACGGGCGGCAAGGCGAAACGCGATCTCCTGGCCGAAACAGCGGCCCTCCTTATATTCTCTGCGATCCGTAACAGGGATCAGGTCGGTCTTGTCCTTTTCACCGATCGTTTGGAGAAGGTCATCCTGCCGCGCAAGGGGCGGCGCCATGGCCTCCGCCTGCTCCGCGAGCTCTTGGAATTCCGCCCCGAAGGACGCGGCAGCGACCTGAGCCAGCCGCTGGAACAGGTTGCCCGCCTTCTCCGCCGCCGGGCGGTCGTCTTTCTCATGAGTGATTTTCTTTTCCCTGACCCAACGGATGCTCTGCGCCGCGTCGCCGGCCGCCATGATCTCATCCCCGTCGTGATGAGCGATCAACGGGAAGAGGTGCTCCCGCCGGTTGGGCTGGTGGAGCTGGAGGATCTCGAGACCGGGCGGCGGCGTTTGGTCGATACATCGAATGCCGGTGTCCGGAAACTCTTTGAAGAGCGGGGCCGGCATCGCCGGGAGGTCTTGAGCCATATTTTCGGACGGACCGGTCTTGACGCCGTCTGGCTCGAAACAGAGAAAGATCCGGCGGCGGCTCTGCAACACCTGTTCAAGGTCCGCCTGAAGCGGCGATCGAGCGGTGGTATCGTGGCCGGTCCGAACGTGGGGGCGCGGTCATGAGGCGCTTCCTTGCGGGCATCCTTCCGATCATCTTTGCGCTGATCATGGGATTGACCTCCTGCGCCCGCGAGACTCCAACCGAGGAAGGCCAAGGTCAATGGCGGCTTCAGTGGGAGGCGATACCGCAGGATTCGCTGACCCTTGGGGATCCCTTTCACATTCGGCTTTCGGGTGCTCTGCCGGCGGGCAGCCGCCTGCTGGCATCACCCTTTGAATCGGTGCCCGCTCCCTTTGCCCTCCGGAAGGGATCCGCGCCAAAGGAACGGAACCTTGGCGATTCCCTGACATATTATTCACAATCCGTGGAGCTGGCCGCCTTCGAGCCCGGTCACCACCGTTTAGGCCCCCTGCCGGTGGCCTATCTCTTGGGAGCCGATTCACTCCTGCTCTGGAGCGATACCCTGGCCATATCCATCGCCCGTGTGATCAATGATTCTCAACAGGTCGCCGATCTGCGGGATATTAAGCCCCCGCTTCCGATGAAGCGCAGCCGGTTGTTGTGGATAGTGATGGGGGGGGTGCTGCTGCTCGCCGCCGCCGCCGCCTATTATCTGCTGCGCCGCCGCCGGGGACAGATGGGGACTCTCGCCCGCCCGGCCCTGCCGCCGCTGGAGGAATTCGACCTGGGTCTTGTTAAACTTCAGGCGGATCGCTTCCCGGAAAAGGGGGAATGGGGATTGTACACCCTGCGCTTGAGCTGGCTGGTGCGCCGCTACATGGAGCGAAGATATCAGAAGCCGATCCTTGAAATGACAACGGCGGAGATCCGCCGCTGGACCCGCCAAGAGGCTTTCGATCTGAAATTGGGGAACCGCCTCCTCAATTGGCTGGGAGTGGGCGATCAGATCAAGTTTGCCGGCGCCGTTCCCACCCTTGCCGAGTGTGGGAACCTTATGAATGAAGGCCGGGAGATTGTCCACAGGATTCATGAATCGACGCTGAGTGATGCTGAATCGGACGGATTGAAGGGCGACGGCGCTGCATCGGCCGCCGGGAAGGAGGGTTAACAATAGATGAACTTTGGTCAACCCGGCTTTCTCCTTCTGCTGCTCTTGGTGCCGCTGCTCATCGTGGTTCGTAGAACCCTGCGCCTGCGGGGAGGTGTTCTTTTTTCGGATGTCGATCTTATCAAGGGACTGCCGATCGGCCGCGCCCGCTTGGCCTGGATCCCGGGCGTCTTGGAATTCACCACCTTGATCCTGCTCGTGATCGCCCTCGCTCATCCCCAGAAGGGGGAGTCGGAGCAGAAGGTTGTCAGTGAAGGATTGGATATCATTCTGGCGCTCGACATTTCCGGCAGTATGAAGGCCGAGGATTTTCAGCCGAAGAACCGTTTAGATGCGGCAAAGATCGTGGCCGGCGATTTTATCCTCGGCCGGCCTGAAGACCGGATCGGTCTCGTTGTCTTCGCCGCGGATAGTTATACTCAATGCCCGCTGACGGTCGATCATAAACTGCTATTGGAACTTGTGGACAATGTTACTTTTGGAGAGATCAGGGATGGAACAGCGATCGGAATGGCCTTGGCGAACTCCCTCGCCCGTCTAAAAGATATCCCGGCGCCGTCAAAGGTCGTCATTCTTCTGACCGATGGGCAGAACAATTCCGGCACCATCGATCCCTTGACCAGCGCCTCCATGGCAAAGGCTTTGGGCGTGCGTGTTTATACAATCGGAGTGGGAACGCTTGGTGAGGCGCCCTACCCGGTCGATGATCCGATCCTGGGGCGGCATTATGTGAATGTTCCCTCCGCCGTCGATGACGTGACGCTGCAGGCGATCGCTGATTCCACAGGGGGGCGCTACTATCGGGCGACCGATTCCCGAACCCTGGAGATGATCTTTTCAGAAATTGATCAACTCGAACTGCGGCCGCAGGAGATGATCGAACATATTTCCAGAAAGGATGTCGGGGTCTGGGCGATTTGGCCGGCGCTGGGTTGCCTGATGTTGCAGGGATTCCTGACGGCCTTTTGGTTCCGGAGGTTGCCATGAGATTCGTCCATCCGGAAATCCTCTGGCTCCTCGGTTTGATGCCGTTCTTTATCGGTGGGCTGATTTTGATCGAGCGCCGGCGGCGGGCGCGTCTCCGCCGCTTCGCCGGGGAAGGGGGGATGGACCGCCTCCTTCGCCATCTCGATCCTTGGGGTGAAATTCGGCGCGGTTGTCTCGCCGTCATCGCCACCGTGCTGTTGATCCTTGCGGCGGCGCGGCCCCAGGTTCCCGCCGGAAAGGTTCCCGTCACCCGCAGCGGCCGCGATGTGGCCATTGTCCTGGATGTCTCCACCAGCATGCTGGCGGAGGATCTTCCCTCCGGGCGGCTCGCCTATGCGCGCCGCGTCCTGAAATCCTGCCTTGATCGCATGTCGGGAGACCGGGTCGGATTGGTGGCCTTCGCCGGCGAAGCTTATGTGCAATGTCCTCTCACTCTGGATCGTACGGCCTTGTACATATTTCTCGATGCTCTCAGCACCGATTTGGTGGGGCAGCCGGGCACGGCCTTGGCCGCGGCGCTCCGCAAGGGCATGGAGGTTGTGGGTGATCAGGACGACCGGACGCGGGTTATCCTGCTCCTGTCCGATGCGGAAGATCATCAGGGGGAAGTCGAAAACGTTTTAACCGAATTAAGGAACAGCGGCATACGGGTCGTCGCCGTGGGAATGGGCTCCCCGGAGGGTGAGCCGATCCCGATCCCCGCCGGCGATGGCCGGACGGAGCACAAGCGTGATACTGAAGGCCGCATCGTGATGACGCGCCTTAATGAAACGCTCCTGGGGGAGTTTGCCAAAGAGACGGGGGGCTTTTATGTTCGGGCTACGGGCAGCGGCGCGGAGGTCGATGTTCTCATGAAGTATATCGACGCATTGGAAGAGGGTGAGGTGGAAGGAGGAATTCGGATCATTTATCGCGATCGATACGGCGAGCTTGTTGTTCCGGCCCTGATACTCCTCATTCTGAGAATCCTTCTGGGCATCCGGCGCCAGGGCAAAAGACATCACAAAAAAGGGAGCCGCGCCCTGAATTCGGTGGCAAAAGCCTCCCTGATTCTGTTGTGCCTCGCGACGGGACTTATCGCTGATGAGGGCACGAGTGACGATCCCCTCAAGCTCTACGAAGAGGGCCGGATGGATGAAGCCCAGTCCCGCTTGCAAGAACTGAGACAGGATCATCCCAAGGATCCGCGGATCCCCTATAACCTCGGGAATGTGGCCTATCGGGCGCAGGATTACCCGACGGCAGTGACGCAGTTTGACGGCGCCTCCAGCCTGTCGGGGGGGAATGCCGCGATTCAGGCGCGATCACTCTACAATCGAGGATGCGCCCAATACCGCTCCGGGGATATGGAGGGAGCGGTGGAGTCATTCCGGGCGGGGCTTCTGCTCGATCCGGGAGATGAAGATGCCAAGGTGAATTTGGAATTCCTGTTGCGCCAAATGGATCAGCAACAGCAGCAACAGCAGCAACAGCAGCAGCAGGAGCCATCCGAGAACGGGGCGTCCGATCCATCACAAGAAGGCGCCCCGCCCGATTCCTCCTCGCAGAGAGATCCGTCGCAGCAGGACCAGCAACAGGACCAGCAGCAGAATCAGCAACAGGACCAGCAACAGGACCAGCAGCAGAATCAGCAACAACAGCCTCCCGAATCTGAGGACGAAAAGAAGGACTCGGCGGAGTCTCAAAATCAGCAAGAGGAGCCGAAGGGAGCAGAGCCCACACCCTCGGAGATCCTCCAGCAGGATATCGGGCGTCTTCTTGAAAGCCTGGCCCTGCAGGAGAAAACGATCCAGGCTGAGAGGATGAAAGCGCGTTTAAAATCGGTCACAGTAGCTAAGGATTGGTAAAGAGGAATGGTAAGAGCGACGGGCCTTAGGGACGGGTGATGTCAAGAACGGGGACAATGAAAAGGCGGATGGGAGTGATCCGGAGTTGCCGGATCCGCTTACCCCTGCTTTCGGCTCTCCTGGCGCTCCTGATGGGGTTGGGACTCCTCCAACGTGCGGCGGCTGGTTCCGATCCGAAGATTGTTGCACAATTAGACCGGCCGCAGGTGCAGATGGGGGATATCGTAACCCTGACCGTCACCGTGGAAGGGGGCGGCGCCGACGGTCAGCCATCGGTGATGAACGGGGATGGATACCACTCCACTTATCAGGGAACCTCGCAAAATTTCTCATTTGTCAACGGACGGGCCTCCTCGACGACGAGTTATACATTCCGGATCATTCCCCGGAGGGAAGGGCTGATCCACGTCGGACCGATCCAGGTTGCGATGGACGGCGAAAAATATGAGGTTGCGCCGCTGGAGTTGACGGTGGGCGCCGCTGCGCCGACCCCGTCGCAGACACGAAACCGCCCGCAAAGTCAGATGCCCGGCCGGGCGGATGGCGGAGATGATATTTTTGTCACGACACAGGTCGATCGGGATACCGTCTATATCCATCAACAGGTGGTTCTGATCTTTCGTTTTTACACCGGCCCGGAGGTCTCTTTCACCGAGCGGCCGAACTATTCCCCGCCGGCGACGACCGGTTTTATCGAAGAGCCGATGGGAGAGCAAAAGCGGTTCACCGTGAGAAGGAATGGAACCGTTTATTCGGTCACCGAAATCAAGACCGCCCTCTACCCGACGCGGGCGGGTGTGTTGACCATCAGCCCCGCAGAGGTTCAATGCGCTATTGAGGACCGGACCAAACCGACGCGAAGCCCCTTTTCGATTTTCGGTCGACAATACCGTGAAAAACAGAAGGTGTGTCAATCCGAACCGATTCAAGTTGTCGTTCGTTCCATCCCAAGAACAGGCCAGCCGGCCGATTTCAGCGGGGCGGTCGGTAAATTCGCCATTGAGGTGACGGCCGACGCCACCACCGTCAAAGCAAATGAGGCGGTTACAATAACAGCGGCCATCACCGGCACCGGATCAGTGAATGCCCTCGGGACTCTGGAGTTGCCGGCGCCGGAGTCGGTCCGGATTTTTGATTCCGGTGTGAAGGCGCGCTCCATACCGCTGGAAGGACGGATTGATGCGGAGAAGATATTCACGTGGATTCTCATTCCTACAAGCGCGGAGGATGTGACAATCCCTCCTTTAACATTATCCTATTTTGATCCGTACCAGGAACGGTTCACCCGGGCCGCATCGAGACCACTTAAAATCCAGGTTTTGCCCGGTGAATCGGAGGAACTGATCACCCTGGGGGGACGGGGTTTACCCATCGTCGAAGAAGATATCCGTTACCTTAAAACCAATCTCACCGGCCTGCGCCTGGGATCCGCCTCCATTCTGGATCGATGGCTGCCCTGGATTCATGGACTGCCTCTTTTAGGTCTGGGCGCGGCCCTTGTCTATTCCAGGAGACGGCGGCGATTGGAGAGGGACCTCCAAGGGCTTCGGCGCCATGGAGCCCTGAAGAGCGCCAAAGACCGGATTCGCAAGTTGAGATCCGATGAACCCCACCGGTGGCAGCGGTGCGGCGCCATCCTCGAGGATTATTTGGCCGATCGCTTATACTATGAGCGCCACGGAGTTCAACGCCGTCTCCTGCTCGAGAAGATGCGTCTCCTCGGTGTGGAAGATTCCCTGATGAAGGACCTCTCGGATTTTCTGGAGTTCTGCGATGCCTCGGCCTTCGCTCCCTCTGCGCCCGGCCGACCGGGGGATGAGAAACCGGAGGAACGGACCGGGAAGCTTCTCGACCGGCTGGATGCGGACCTCCGGGGGAGGCGGGTATGAGACGGCTCGCCGTCCTGGTAACTCTTCTCCTGCTCTGCGGTGGCGTGACGCGGGCCGCGGAGCGGGCGCTGCCCGAGGGAGTGGTCCGATCTTTCGGTGAGGCCGAGAATCTTTACCGGAGCGGGAGCTACATCCAGGCTCTGGAGATATATCAGGAGATTGAAGAGGAGGGACTACGGGGATGGGTTCTGGATTATAATACGGGAAACGCCGCTTTCCGATCCCATCAGTTTGGAAGGGCCGTCTTCTACTATGAACGCGCCCTCAGATCGAATCCCAGAGATCCGGATCTTCAGCACAACTATGCCATGGTCCGTTCGGTCCTGGGTTTGGAGATGACACCGAACGGCTCCAGCCGGATTCGCTGGCTCCGATGGCTTGGCGGCCTCACCGCCGCCTATTCCATCTCGGATGCTGTCCTCATCTGCGCCGGCCTGTATTGGGCGGGGGCTCTCCTGGGAATAGCGGCCCTCCTCTTGCGCCGGAAGCGCCCCCTCTTTCATGCCCTGTTTCGGATCACGGTCCTGTTGGCGATTCCAGCGGTATTGGCCCTTGGTTTCAAGGCATGGGAGGTCGAGCACTGGCCTAACGGGGTCCTGGTCGAAACGACGGCGGTCTATTCAGCTCCTCAATCCGATGTTCAGCAGCTGACCCAGCTGTCGGAAGGGACCCTGGTCCGTCAAAGGCGGCATCTCGGTGAGTGGTATGAGATTGAAGTGGGGGAAGGGGTCCGAGGTTGGGTGCCACAGAACAAGCTCCGGAATTTATAGCGTGATATCATCATGACGGTGTAAAGAACTGGGTCTGGAATTTTCGAAGAGAGTTGCTCCTCCTCACTTGGATTTGCTAGATTGACTATAGCTTATCGACCGGAATGGATGTTCAATGGGTTTGAACCCGATGAGGAGGTTTTGACAATAGGGATGACATCCCAACAACTTCTGACCTATTTCAGTGAAAAGCGTTTTGTCCGTGAGCTCAAGGCGCGATCCAAGGATAGTGCTCTGAAGGAGATGACCGAACTTCTGGCCCGGGAACGGGAGGTCCATGATCCGCAACTCCTGCTGGAAATGCTGAAGCGCCGGGAGACATTGGGCAGCACCGGAATCGGGAAGGGAGTGGCCATTCCTCATGGAAGAACCCTCGCTACCGGCAAGCTCAAGGTCGCCTTTGGCCGGTCGAAGAAGGGAATCCCCTTCGATGCCATCGATAACGAGCCGGTCCACCTCATCTTTCTCATCGTGGCGCCCTATCATGACCCAAAGAATGAATATCTACCCCTCCTTGGGAAAATCGTGGAAGCGGTTAAGACGGACACCGCCCGGGACGCTTTAATGCAGGTTGCAACCTTCGAGGATTTAAAGAGTGTCTTCTCAGAAGCTCTCTCTAGCTGAACGGTTAGATAAACTCCAGCTTCTCCAGGATCTGGATATCCATCTTCGGGAGGCCATGGATCCGAAGTTCCGGCAAACCGAAGAGGAGATGGGTTTTGTCATCTCTGAAGAGGGGGTGGGGAAACTCCAAGCGATCAGAGATCGGCAGGCCGCCGAGATGCTGGCAGACGAGACGCTGAAGAAGGATCTGCGCCTTTATGATCGTATCCGCCAACGCCACGAGCGGGCCGTCGAGCGATTAGCTGATCTGATCTGCCTCGGTTGCTGGGCAACGCAGCCGATGGCTGGCTTAATGCTGGCCATCAAGCGTGGAGCCATCCCCCGCTGCGAGAACTGCGGACGCATTCTCCATTGGACCGTCGGCCGGGATCACCCCTAGAGCGGTCTTGACGGAAATCGACCCTTTCCCTCTCGACCTTGTACCGAAATCTATACTCGATTCGTGAGGATTGGCCATGCGGTTGGATGATTCCACACTGTCAAACCTACCCGCCGATCTCGCCGCCCAAATCCGCGAACTGGACTTTCTGGTCCGATCCGCCCATCGCCTCAACACCTCGCTTGAGCTGCGGAAGCGCCTGGCCATCATTACTGAGATCGTCCAGGAGGGTCTCAAGTGCGAAGCGGTTTCGCTCCTTCTCTACAAAGAGGAATCGGGTCGCTTACGCTTTTATGTCGCCGCGAATCACATCCGTCCTGAAGGGGAACATTATGAACTCGGGCTCGATGAAGGGCTGGCCGGCTGGATCTTCAAGAACGGCCTCGTCGTTCGGATTCGCGGAGCGGCCTCAGATCCGCGCGTGCAGACGGAATGTGGAGGACGCATTCAACTCCCGATCCGGGAGGTCCTTGGCATCCCCCTCCAACGGGGGCACCGCATCACCGGCGTCATCGAGGCGCTGAACAAGGGTGAGGGTGGATTCACCGAGGAAGATGAAAATCTCCTTCGTTCTCTCTCCGATACAATCGCCGTCTCTCTCGAGAACGCCCTGCTCTACCGCATGATCCAAAGGGAAAAGCTGGAAACGGAAAGCCTCTACCGAATCAGCCTTAAGCTCAACCAGACACTGAAGTTAAAAGAGATTCTTCCCTTGCTTCTGGATCTTCTGAAACAGGCGATTCCCTATCACGCCGCCGCCATATATCTCACTGATGCCGAGGGCAAGGACGTCGAGTTTTTCATGGGTCAGGGATATGACGCCGCCTCCGAGCGGCAGGCTCATTTAAAAATGGGACAGGGGGCCGTCGGCTGGGTGGCCAAGACGGGGAAACCTCTATTGATGGAGGATGTTGCCCAAGATGTTCGGTATTTTAGGGCCCGGGCCACGACACGCAGTGAATTGGTGGTCCCCATCGTATCGGAAAGCAGGGTCATCGGGGCCTTCAACCTCGAATCGGATCATCTGGGGATGTTTAATAAGTCGGATGTGAAGCTGCTGACGACCTTTGCCTCTCAAGCGGCGATCTCGATCGAGAGGGCCCGGCTGCATGAGGAGCTTCTGGAGAAAAGACGCCTGGAGCAGGAAATCAAGATTGCCCGGTCGATTCAGGAGGCTTCAGCGCCGCGCCGGTCCCCGGAAATAACAGGGATGGGGTTGGCGGGTCTCAATGTGCCCAGCCGGCAGGTCAGTGGGGATCTCTACGATTTTCTCGCGGTTCATCCGGGTCATACAGGGATCCTCATCGCCGATGTGGCGGGCAAAGGGGTTCCGGCCGCTCTCGTGGGCGCCAGATTTCAGGCCTCGATGCGAGCTGAAATCCGCAATAATTACGCCATTGCGACCATTTTGGGCAGGGTCAATGATCTTCTTTTGGAAAGTGGGGATGCGGGGAGTTTTATCACAGCGGTTTATGGCGTTCTCGATATCAAAACGCGGCGTCTGACCTACTCTAATGCCGGTCATAATCCACCGCTCCTGCTCCGGGCCGATGACCGCGTTGAATGGCTTTGGGAAGGCGGCACGGTGCTGGGAGCTTTCCCGCATCTAACATTTGAAGAGCAATTTGTAACTTTGGAACCGGGTGATATTGTGGTTTTCTACACGGATGGCATCACAGAAGCCACGGATGGGCGGGGAGAGGAATTTGGCTCGGAGCGGCTGGTGGAAACCGTCCGGAAATTGCGGGGTAAAAGCCCACATGTCATCTGTCGTGGGGTCGTCGATGCCACGCGGGTGCATGAAGAGATGTCTCAAGCCGATGATTTAACGGTAGTGGTCCTTAAGGCATCACTCCCGACAGATAAATAGGAACAGAGACCTTTCCCTTTGTCGATGAAGTCATTGGGGAGAAAGTGATTGAGGATGGATTAATTGTGGAGGAAGTAATGGAGGAGGGATTACCGGAATGTTTAAGAAGGATGAAAGACCCATGCCAGCCGTGAGCGGCGGAGAATCCTCCGTGGGCACTCTCATCGGCAAGGGAACGCATATCAATGGAACGATAAAGGTCAACGGCAGCCTGAGAGTCGATGGTGAGGTGGAAGGGCATGTCATCGTTTCCAGCGGCCTGGTCGTCGGTCCTTCCGGTGTGCTGACGGCGGAAATCCATGTTCAGGACGCTGTTGTCGCTGGAAGGATCCAGGGGAAGATTATCTCCAAGGGCCGGGTGGAATTGCACAAGGGCTCCAGGATTGAGGGTGATGTCCATGCCGCGGTCTTTAAAATCGAGGATGGAGCCTTTTTCCAAGGAAATTGTACAATGGGGGAGACCCCTCCCCATGGGGAGAAGAAGGAGCTTCCCATGCCGCAGCGGACCGGGACACAGGCTGGAAAAGGATCGTCCTAGACCGGCCTCGCGCCCGCAGGCGCTGGGGATACCACCAGCTTAAGAGGATTGAATAAGGGGATTGAGGCATGGCTTTTCGCCAATCGAGCGGCGTTTCTTTCGGACCTCGAATCAGCCCTGCAGTAAAAATGATCATGATATGGAATGTGATCTTTTATCTGCTGCAGCAGCTGCTGGGATCCAGCATGACGCGGTATGCGGGGCTCATTCCCTATTCGGTTATGGGGCAGGGTTTCCTCTGGCAGCCGATCACCTACATGTTTCTGCATGGCGGCCTCTTTCATCTGCTCTTCAATATGTTCGCCCTGTGGATGTTCGGGTCGGAGCTCGAGTATCAATGGGGTACCAAACGCTGGGTGAAATATTATTTCCTGACAGGGATTGGAGCCGGTCTCACGACGATCGCTTTCGCCTATGTGGCGATTAAATTGGGTTTCGGCAACCCGCGCGCCATTTATATTCCCACTATCGGCGCATCGGGAGCCATTTATGGGCTCCTGCTGGCGTTTGGTTTGACATTTCCCAACCGCCCCATCCTGCTCTATTTTCTCTTTCCCATCCCCGCAAGGATTTTTGTTCTCATCTTCGGTGCGATTGAGTTCATCTCTTCAGTTTCTCAATCCGACGACGGGATCAGCCATATTGCGCATTTGGGCGGCATGGTCTTCGGGTATATCTTCCTCAAGGGTTGGCCTGGGGGCAGCAGCCGCGATCGGTGGCGGAGGGATAAACTGCGGAGCAGTTTCCGGATTATCGAGGGAGATGATTCAAAGGATGACAGCCCCTGGACATGATCTTGGAGTAGACCGGGGAGTGAGAGCGGGGAGGAGGCGCCCATGAACCCCGTTGTCGCCATTATCGCCATCATCCTACTCATTTCGTTTTGGCTGGGATATTCAGGGATGCGGTTGCGGTCGAAAAATGCCCTTAAGCGGGGCCGCCTGCGGTCCTTCACCCCGGCATGGCCGAGCGGCCGGCAGCACAGAAAGCGTCCAAAGTTCCGCCGGTAATACTTCAGCGATCAACTCCAGCAATAAGCCTACAGATCAATAAAATCGCCGGATCCTAATGAGGACCCGGCGATTTAATGATCACCTTTTGTTCAATTCCAGACAGCTTTACCGAACGATCAAAACCTTTCCATTCCGATCGCCCTGCGGCGTCTGGAGCCGGATAAAGTAAAGACCGGCGGGCGTTTTGTGTCCGGCGTCATTCCTGCCGTCCCACTGAACCATGTGGGCGCCGGCTTCTTTGGTGCCATTGAAGAGTGTCCGAACGAGTCGTCCATCGGCTCCATAGATGGCCAGATCAACCTGGCCCTTTGCCGGCAGACCGAATCCCAGCGAGGAGATCTGGCCAAACGGGTTCGGGCGGGCGGGCGACAACCAGAGTTTGTTGCCGTTGAGTTCGTCGACCGAGGCGATATTGCAGCCGCTGATGATCGTAATATCGTCATCATTTCTCGGGACAACCCGGTACTGCGAGAAGTCGTAGGATAGCACACCGGTCATCTCAACTTCATCACCGACACACGGAGTGTAATAAATCGTGACGCCGGTCAAGAAGGCCAAATGACAAGCGGCCGTGTCGGGCTCCTGAATCAGGAACCACTCGTTATAGATCGCGTCATCGAAAACGAGCGAGGAATCGACGATCGCCGGTCCGAGGTGAACGAGGGCGCTTTCCAGCGGTTCCGGTTCGTTGAGACCGACCGTCCAAGCGTTGTAGTGAATCTCGGAAGCCGTCACGGGTGTGATGACGACCGCATCGCGCGATCCACCCAGATTGACGAAGTGGTTCACGCCGTTGCGGAAACCGATCTGGGTGAGGCCGTAGTATTCGCGAACCTCACCAGCGACCTGGACAACATCGCCGACGCGGACGCCGGCTCCGGTGGCCGCGATACGGCTATAGATATTATGCCAGGCGCCGCCAGGGGCTTCCTGGAGGAAGTAGTAGGTGCCATCGACGGCGGTGACGGTTGCTTGAACGGTAACCACCGAGCCGAGCAGGGGCGACGCGTCGATGGTGTAAGGGGGATCGATATGCTGGATGGCATAGATCGTGGTGATCCCGGCAAGGAAATCATAGGTCTGATCGGGATCCATCTCCAATCCGCCGCTTTCCGATTTAACGGCGTTGACAATAATCTGCTCGGGCGCCGCATTGGTTTGGGTTTGAGTTGTCAGGTGGACCTTCTTGTGATTGTTGGGGTCCCGCTGGGCGCTGGTGATGAGCAGGCCGGAGAGAAGCTCATAGTTGTCGGCGTCATTGGCGCTCGCTTCTTCGACATCGACGGAGAACTGAACACCAAGACTATTGGGTCCTGTCGAATAGGCGCTCAGGAGAGAGGGCTTGCAGATGCCGCCGTTGTCATTGCAGTCGCGCGGGGCGAGTTTGTACTGATTATGGTTGTAGGTCAGGGTACCGATCGAGAACGCCAGCTCTGTTCCCGAATCGGGTGTTTCATAAAGAAAGTCTCCGTCAGGATCAGCGGAGATATGCTCCATGAGTAGGGAGTCGCCGGCGCCGATCGTCGCAGAGGTAGAGAGATACCACTCGTCATAGGTATCCGGAGCCCGGGAGAAGAGAGAGGTGTCATTACGATCCACCTTGATCAGAACATTTTCATAAGCTTCGGCATCGATACCCGTGTCATTGACCTCGGAGATGAGGACATCGACCGGAGCGGGCAGGGTATTGCCTGAGGAGACGACGGTGATGGAACCGCCGCCAAGAGTGATATCGATCTCGGAGAGTTCGTAATACTCCTGATAAACACCCGTAACATTGACAATGTCGCCACGGGTGACATTGCCCAGATGGGTATTGCCGGTATAAACCCAGATACCGCTCCACTTATATCCCCAGGTGCCATCCGCAACGGGTTCCTGGACATTGATGCCCCAAAAACCGGTTGCCGTCACGATCACACCTTCTACAGTGACGGGGTCTCCCACATTGTATACCCCCAGCTCGATATCATAGATCGAATCATCCCCGCGGGCCGTTCCCGGAGCCGCAATAAAGCTCACCAGGAGAAAGGCGCAAAGGATGAATAGAAAACCATTAAAACGCTTCATGCGTTGGTGCCTCCTATGGATCTGCCCCAGAGTGTAAAGGTCACCCATCCGTCGTAACCGCTGTACGGCGAACCGGTTTCCAACCATACAATTCCACTCATATTATAACTTATAAGCGACCCGGCGTCAAACAATCAAAAATAGGCCCCATCCCAAGACATTTGCATTAATTTGATATCCAACAGGAAGTTAGGCGAAGCGACCTTCCGGCACCCGGAGGATTAGGGCTCGAGAAGCCACTCGAGCAGGGCGGTCCCGACGGCCACGTGATTCCCCAAGCGGCTGGCCCGGCTGAGGGGGAAGGTCATCAGAACCAGGCGCCCCTCCGAGACTTGCCGGCGAATCCCGCAGTGGAATTCGGCATAGGCTTGTTGATGAATATCTGAGGTATCGAGAGTCGCCGGGGCGAGCCAGAGCAGGCGGTTTTCTTCCGGCGGGGAGGAGAAGAACTCAACATTCACGGCCCTCTGTTGCATCGTGAGGGTATCGGGGGGTGAGATGATCGGATCGGCGGTTGGATTCAAAACATCGGGATTCAGGAGTATCGGATAATTGGGGCTTGGGAGGGTGATATTGGTCGTAACCGCCTCATTATAAATGTGTGTGTAGAGTGTGTCGGACCCGGTGAGCTCCCTAAAGGAGCTGTTCGTGAGCCCTCCATTCGTGCCGAAAAGATTGGTGGCGCTGAGGTAGAGATGGCCGCCCCATTGCAGGTATTCGGCGAGACCCTTTTCGGCCTTCTCGAGATTCTCTTTCATCGACGCGTCATTTGATTCGACCGCGGGGCCGGAATACCAAATCACCGCGTCGAAAAGGGAGAAGAGGGGGAAGACTTCGGCGCCGGCGCGGAATCCGCCATCCCGCTCCACATCGAGGACATGTACGAGGCCGGGAGCGATGGATTCGAGAATATTTCGATAGAAATTATCCTCAGTTGTATATCCCGGCACCCAGGCCGAGACATTGTCGATGAGGAGAATGGGCCCGCTCGGTCCGTCGACCGTCCAAGTATGCTCCAAGACATTGGATCCGGTGGCCGCCTCATCAAAGACCTGCAGTTTCATCGTTCGTTCGCCATAGAGGGGAACGCCGTCAACCTTGAATTGCTCGGGGAGAACGGAAGCGACCGTATCGCGCTCCACGCGCTGAACCGTTCCCGCGGAATCGGGCTCCAACCAGAGGAGGGCATAGGCGACGGTGTTCCGCCCCTCGGGATCTTCCGGGCTCCAGGCAAAACTGGTCGCGGGCAGGGAACGGGTCGGCAGGACCCATCCGCGGCTCCACTCAACCGTCGGCGGGTTGTTCAAGGCGGTGAAAACCTGGGTCGCCGGGGTTGGATCCGTCAGATCCTCATTATCGATCGCCATCACTTCAAAAGTGAGCCGTCTATAGGAACCTTCCACCGGGAGAAGAAAGGTGTCTGAGGTGGCTTGGGTCCATACCCAGGTGGAATCTTCGGTCCAAAGGGTGTCTTCGGGCGCGGGAGTCCAGGGAGCGCTCCATTTGTAGAGAAAGGCCGCCACAAAGCCATCCGTGTCGGATCCCCACCAGTGAATGACCTGCTGGTAATTCAGGGGATTCAGAGTGTCCTGCTTAACGAAAATGTTTGTTTGGGGCGGCAGGTTGGGACGCCCGACACCCGAATCGACTTCGCATCCATTACTGAATATAGCGGCGGTCACGACCGCGCAAAGGATCAAGGATGGGATGAGATTTCGTCTAAAAATAGTATAACTGCGCATAGCCGGGACATCCTATTCCAATATCAGAAACTTGCCGACTTGTGTTTTCCCCGTGTTGTGATCCTTCACGGAGAAAAGGTAAAGGCCTGTGGCGATGCCCTGATCGTTCTTTGAGATCAGATCCCATGCCGCCATACCGCCTGAGAGGATCGGAAGATCACGATCGGGATCCCTTGGGTCGGTCGGATCAAAAATTCCGCGGATCTCCTGAGCATTGTAGGTGCCGCCGTCGAAGTCGATCGTATCGACAAGATCGCCGGCCAGCGTGGTGATACGAATCGTACAACGGCTGGGGAGATTGATAAACCAGAGGTAGCGGTCCCGGGAGAGGGGGCCGTCCCACACGGCATCTCCCCGGTATGGATTAGGGAAAACAATGACATTGTTCGCTGTTCCCGTTTCATCCGCTGAACGGGCGCCGGGTATGACCATGGTTCTGTTTTGTGACGTCCCACTCTCGAGCGATGCCACCTCAGGGGTTCCGGTATCAAAAGAAGTGAGCGCCACCCAATATTTAAATCCGTCCCGGACCTCTGTGATGTCATAAGCGTAGGTGTAGGTCAGCGTGTCCTCGCCGTTGATGACGACGATAGGATCGGCCACGATTTCGTCTAGACTGGTATTGTAAAAGACAGAATCGACGAGATCGAATTCCCTCACCCGTTTAAAATCGCTCATTTCCTTGGTTTCACTCACATAGATCCGATACCCCTCAAAATCCTCCGTGGCGGTCTTGGGATCGATGAACGATTCAGGGATATCGGTCCACCGCAGCGTGATGCGGTTGCGATTGGGGATGACCCAAAGGTCGGGGGATGGAGGAGGGACGGGAATATTAAAATTGAGATCGAATGCCGTTTGAGCCCACTTTGCGTTAAAAGCGAGATCTTCCGCGGCCGAGCGTCCCTCATGGGGGACGGGCTCGCCACCGATCAGGGCGAAAGATACGGTGACCGTATCCCCATAATCCAGAATGAAGCGTTCCCCGCCGCCGAGGGAGTCGGGCCAATGACCCGCAGCGAATCCGAGGGGCCCTACGGAGAGGGTTGAAACGGGGTCATGATTCGGCGCTTCGACCTGTGAGGTTGCATCAATCGAACCGTTGGAAAGGGTTTGGTATCGTTCCACATCGACATCGGGAGTGCCGGGGAGGTTGCCGTTTGGATCCCAATCCCACCAGTTGAAAGAGACCCTCTTTGTCGAGACGGTATCTTGCTCGGTCGGCCCCCGGATGCCGAGGAGCTTCAGCCCGGCCCAGGATGGGCAGTTGCCGTTATCAAGGTTATAGTGATGCTCGGAAAAGAGCCTCAATGAATCGACATAGGCAATATCTTTTTTCTTGAACCATCCGCTGGGTGGCCACTCTGAATGGCCGTCTTTCCAGCCCGAGGTGAACTCGGCGTAGAACCCCATATAGAGGTCATAGATGGGAAGAATCGGATCCACGTTGATGATCTTGAAATTGACGAGAATGATCGCGTCAAAGGGCTCGAAGGAAAATTGTAGAACCTCTTGCTCGATCTTGATACCCAGCGGTTTGTGATACTCACTGGCATGTCCATGCCGGTCGAAGTAGGTGGCGATGAGATCCTGCTCGCTCTTGGCGTCCCGGCTGAAATAGCGGCTATTCGGAAGGATCGACTTCTCAATAAAACCGATCGTGTCAGCAGGATAAAATTCGCTGACGGCCTCGCTGCTGAAGGAGCCGTAGGTACCGTCGGTCGTCGCCGTGGTGACCAGGGAGTCATAAACTCCGTCTTCATCCCTGCGCGGCTTGATACCGCCGACCCAGGGGCCCGCCCGGACGAGATGATCTTCCGACGATCCGAGAGGATATTCGAGGGAGGGGGAGCGGTTGGCGAGATTATTCCCGAAAAAGCCATTGTTAAAAAGCGACAGGCCGACTTCGTTTCCCCCGGTCACAATCGAATAAACCGTTGTATCCGACGCCTGCGGCATGGGCACAGGCTCCGAGCGCGCCCACCAGGGGGCCGCATGGTCCTCATCGGCAAAAAGACCGGAGGGTTGGGTGAGGACGATGAGGAGGAAGATCGTCGGCACGATCAACACGAGTTTGGAGGTCCGGCGATCCATTCTTCCCCCGCGGCGGTGGTGGTTTTCTTTTAGCTTTTCACTGTGATTAAAAACCATAATTAACTACCATATTTAAGTGCCATTATTGACTCACAAGTTGCAGGACAACGACCCGGTTCCCCAGCGGATCCGATACGTATACAAAATCGGCATCCAGATCATTCCATGATGCGACAAAGCTCGGCGCTATGATGGGGAAGTTCAGATCGATTTTTGTGGCCGTATAGACCGTGTCTTCAAAGGCCCCGGTGGTCAGAAATTTCAGCACCCGTGTGCAGGTGAGGGTGTCGTTTTTGACCTGCGTGTCCGCAACAAAGATGAACTCGGCATTTGGATCAGCGGCGACGTCGAAGGGGGCCAGTAGATCGACATCGAGCCCGATCGGTCTTGAGAAGAGCGCGATGTTTGTCGTATCGGGATCCAGCCGCTGCACCCAGTTTTTCTCGGTGTCCGCAACGATGACCATATCACCATTATGATCCAAGCCGTGCGGTGCGATGACGTAGCCGGAACCGGTGCCGCGATCGGAGAGCAGCCGTTTGAAATGTCCTTGGTCGTCATAGACAAGAATGCTGTCGCGCGTGGCATCCGCGATATAGACATTGAGATACGCATCAGCGGTGAGACCGGAGAATTCAACCCAGGTGGAATCAGTAAAGGTGTGAACCGGATCGCCGCCGAGATAGAAATATCTCTTGATCGTCATATCGCCCTTGTCGGCGACGATAACGAAGGTGGAATCGCGTTTGGCGATGGCGATGCGCACCGGTTGGATCAATCCGTTGAAGGGCTCGATGACCGTCGCCGGAGCGACGTCTTTCCGGTAGCTCAAATAGGCGGAGAGTTCTGATTCGTTTTGGATAACAAAAATGTAGGATCCGCGCACCGCGATATCGGTGGGGGCCTCCATCGGCCAGATGGTGAAGAGATTGTAGGTTCCAGGCTCCGGCAGGCGGCCGGGCTCGGGCTGAGGCGGCAGGTCAAACTTTTGGCCGCATGCGGCGATGAAGATCAGGGTAAGCGCCGCCAGAATCACAGCCGGGATGCCGGATTTCAAGGACCTGGATTTATTCGACCGTTCAGCCAATGCCATACATTCCTCAGAAGTTAAACGTTAAACTCCAGTGATGAACATCTCCAAGGTAATCGCCGTCGCTATAGGCGTAGTCGAGCGCCAATGGATTTCCTCCCACTTCGGTTTTCAGGCCGCCGCCCAATCCGAGCCGGAACACGTCACTATTGAAATTATATCCGGCTCTCAGTGTTAGAATGTTTCCGTATCCGTATTCCATCCCCCCGATAAATGTCTCTTCATTGTCGGCATGGTTCTGGATTTCCGTCACCATCCAGAGGACCTGATCATTCCGCCGCCAGGTGTCGATGGCGAAGCTGAGTCGGAAGAGGGTGGGAGCGGAAAAGGCGGCATATCTTATCTCTGTGCCCTGCGTACTGCTGACATAAGATCCGCCGGGCCGGAGGTCTCCACCGAAATTATTGATTGAAAAGGCGAGTCTGGCGGCTCGAAATCCCAGCCGGTAGATATTCCCGGCGTCGAAGAGGACGGCATTGATCGAAGGGCCGCCGATTTCGGTTCCCAGGTTCTCCCGAAAATACCGGATGCCGACACCAATGGTGAGCCGGTCGGTGAAGTGCCGTGACATGCTGAGACCCGCAACCCAGTCGGAGAAGGAGAACTCACGCCCATCAATGCCGAGGGGATTGAACTCCGTTGTCTCAGTCATGGTTGTATGCATACCAGCGCCAAAAATAGCGAGATGCATATCCAATCCCCGGTGATAATGCGAATAGACGGCGGAAGTGATGGTCAGGTCGGCCGGCCATTGTACAAAACCGACGGCGACGCCGGAACCTTCTTGGAGGCTTAGACCGGCCGGATTGATAAAGACGGCCTCCGGTCCCGTGACCAGGGCGGCATAGGCTCCTCCGAGGGCTGCGCCGCGGGCGGAGAAAGGTATCTTTAAAAAGGTGCCCGATGCCGTTCCGACACGCTGGCCCCCCAAATCAGTTTGGGCTTCGAGAACCGGCACAGCGGCCATGAGCAGGGCGACAACCAGGATGGACGTTCGAAGACCATGGATGAAAGGCGAGCGGAAAGTCATCATTTACCACTCCATCGTCAAACCCAAACGGAAATGCCGGGGGTCGTCGAGGTATGAGGGATTGGCATACCGGCTGATGTTGGCTTGAATGGTGCGCCGTATCCCAGTGGCCACCTCTTCCTGAGTCTGATCCGGTCCCACCTCATATCCCGCCACGTCAATCAACTCTTCATCGGAGAGGTTTAAATTCTCCGGATTCTCAAAGGGGGAGTCCAGACTGCCTTCCCCCAGCTTATATTTCTTCCCGGTAGCCCAATCGAAGCTTCTGGGCGTTCGATGATTGAAGACATTCCATCCCTGCAGGAAGACCTCCCAGCGTTTTCCCCAGAAACTTAAGCCCTTGGTGAGGGTGAAATTCAGAGTGCTGTCAAAAGGTCCGTTTCTCGAATATTTTTGTCCGGATTCGAGTCCGTCTACTGTTTGCGGTGTATAGGCGCGCCCGCTGCGGATCATATAATAAATGTTCAATCCGATGTCCTTGGGCCAGGCAATGCCGAGCCACTTGGGCGGTTGCTCGTCTTCATAGAACCGGATATCGAGCCAGCCGGCGAGTTTGTGAGGCCGGTTCCACCAGAGAAAGATCTCTTCTAATTCTGTTTCGCGCGCGTCTCCGCCCGCTTCCTGGACTTGTCGCAGGGCGTTGGGGTCGGAGTTTTTTCCCTTTGACACCGAGTAAGTATAAGCGACAGAACCCGACCAGAAATTCGTCCGTCGTTTTTTCAGCTCCAATTCCAGGCCACGCGTCCGCGCATAATCGATGTTTTGATAGATGTAATAGTTGCTGCGTCCGGTTGTGCTTCCGGGAATGACGATTGTTGTCGATGTCGGGTAATCATAGATATCTTTGTTAAAGAGGGTCAGCTTGAGCGCCATGGTGTTTGTGAATTGGTGGCCCATCCCGATCTCGTATTGTACGGATACTTCGGGATTTAAATTGGGATTCCCAATGCGGGGGAAGGCTTCGCTCGACTGGCTGCCCGATTTCGCATAGACGTAAAAATAAGCCGGTCTCTGACTGAAATGCCCGTAGTGGAAGAAGACATGATCTCTCTGTGAAATCGGATACGAGATCCCGATACGTGGAGAGAGGTGGCCCTTGAAACGCCGGCCGAAGATTCCGTTGGTGTCTTTGTAAAAATCATCCTTCAAGCCTTCGGTGATCGTGGGGCGGTTCGCTTCATTGACGAGACGTTCGACCTGCTCGCCGGGGAACCAATAATCATATCGAAGGCCGAGTCTCGCAATAAAACCCTCATATTCCATCGCATCTTGAAGATAAAAGGCGCCGGTTGTGGGGTAGACGCGGAAGAGATCGAATTCATCACCCAGCGGCTTGCTGCAGGAGAGGGAATCGCAGACGACCGATGCGGCATTGATCGTCAAGAACTGGACTTCTTCAACCTGTGAATGGAATCCCCACTCCATCTTGTGATTAGAAGGCGTCCAGGCCCAATCGCCCGTCAAACCCCAGGTCTCAACATATTGATCCCGGTAATCGGGGGCGTCGCCGTAATCGATAAAATAGGGATCATTCTCATAATATTGGTATGGGAAATCCCGGTCTTGTGAGAGATCGTACTCGGTCCAGTGCTTGCCGGCCACATCCCGGTGTGTCGATGTAAAGAAACGGGAGAGTCTTAATGTCTGGATGGTCTTTACACCGTACGTATGCTGCCACGTGCTCGAGAAGCTGTTCTGATCATGTGTAAAAGTATAATAATGATCCAGACGATTCTTCCAAACCCAGGGATAGGTGTAGTTATTTCGATCAATATCTGCGATATCGACGTCGCCGAATCCTTCACTGAACGAAAGTGATTTTGTCAGGGTGGCGCTGACCTTGTCTTTCGGGCCGAGTTTCCAGGCCGTCTTAAAGACGCCGCGCCACGCGTTGTTGGCTCTTGGGTAAAAGAACCGGCCGTATTTAAACCCACCGAAGAAATTGTCTTCATAAGAGGAGTTGAGATAGCGTCCCGGAAGATCACCGATACTCGGAAGGTTCGTATCGGTCACTTCGCCGGAGATGTCGGCAAAGAAGGTGGGCGTCTCGCCGCCCAGCCCGAAGAGGTTCTGGATCCCTTGAAGAATGAGATTGGGGCCGCTGAGTTGGAACTCACCGTGATCGGTTTCCCAGTCGGAGATGACATGATCGGTCTCGTAATGGAAGGAACCGTGCCAATCCTCGGTGCCGTCTTTTAAACGCGTCTCGATAACACCGGAAAGGGCTTCGCCGTACTTTGCATTGAATCCACCGGTGATGATATCGACCTCGGCGACGCTCCGGGCCGAAATCGATCCTGATTCGGAATTGCCGGAGAGGACATCCTTCATCCGCACACCGTCGACGATGAGGATCGTCTCA
Source organism: Candidatus Eisenbacteria bacterium (assembly GCA_018831195.1). Lineage (NCBI taxonomy): Bacteria > Candidatus Eiseniibacteriota > Candidatus Eiseniibacteriota bacterium. The sequence goes on from JAHJDP010000032.1 coordinate 144,267, forward strand.
TCGGACCGGCCGCCGCGAATATGAAGCCGGCCGCGATCTTCGGTGATCCCAGGTTGTTGTTCGACGACGCTATTCAGCGTTGTTTCCAGGGTCAGGTTCTTCAGCTCTTCAGCATTAAAAGAGCGGACGGTAGAGGTCTTATCGACCTCAACGAGGGGCCGTTCTGCGCGAACCTCGACCGTCTTTAACTCCTGTGCCTCGGGCACGAGCTTGAAATCGGCATCAACGGTCCGGTCGACTTCAACAACAACCTCGATAGACATAAGGGTATAACCGATATAGCTGGCGCGAACTTCCTGCGGCCCCGGCGGAACCCCGTTGATGAGGAATGATCCGTCGGCCTGGCTCACAGCTCCGCGACCGGTGCCGACCGCGACAACATTGGCGTAGGGAAGCGGCTTACCGGTTTCATTGTCAAAAACGGTGCCCGCGATCTGCCCGGTATCCTGCGCCTGGACCTGCAGAGGGTGGCATAGAAATAAGATTCCCAACAAGAGCAGCAAACCCAGCCGGGAGCATGGGGGGGCTAATTTATACATCCGATTTTTCGGCGTTCTCAAGAGACCTCCATGTGTCTCTGAAAAGGGCTCCGACACGCAAAGCTTTAAAACTGACTCTGGGCGCTCAATCTAACAGAAGGTGATATTCAACGGCAAGGATTGTTTGCTCGTGGGCCAAGTTTATCGCGAATCCCCGTTTCCCGACACAATCCGTATACTCGCGCTGGCGCCGATCCTTGTGGCGCCGGCTGTTATCATCTTCTCAGCAGTTTCCTTGTCACGGATGCCACCCGCCGCCTTGATCCCCATCGAGGGACCGACAACATCCCGCATCAGGCGGATATCATCCAGCGTCGCACCTCCGGGTCCGAACCCTGTGGACGTCTTGACGAATGCGGCGCCTTCCTCTTTGGCGATCTGGCAGGCGGTTCGCTTTTCCGATGTCGTGAGATAGGCCATCTCTAGAATGACCTTTGTGAGATTGGGAGGGGGGACCACTCTCACAACACTGCGGATATCTTCTCGTACTTGTTCCCATCGACCCGATTTCGCCGCGCCGATCGGGATGACCATGTCGATCTCCCGGGCGCCCCGGCCGAGGGCGAGTTGTGCCTCAAAAGCTTTGACTTCCGATTCATTCGCGCCGTGCGGAAAGCCGACCACGGTGCAAACCGCGACCGGCGATCCTTCGAGGGCGCGGGCGCAGAGACGGACATAGCGGGGTTGGACGCAGACAGAGGCAAACCGGTAGGTGCGGGCCTCTTCACAGAGACGGAGGATCTCATCTTCGGTGGCGTCGGGTTTTAGGATCGTGTGATCGATCATCGGGGCGATATTTTGGGGGACCGGTCCCATCCCCAAACGGCCTCCGACCCGATCGACACCCTGCGAGGCGAGAAAAGAGGTCTTCTCCATACACTCGCTGGCGCAAAATCCGACGGATGTACAATCCGAGCAGAGCGCGCTTGATTCCGCCAGACTCTGGGATTCCGGCTCCTGGAGTTTTCTCAAGACCTCTTGAGTGATGGTCTCAAGCAGTCCTGCCGGAATGGAGGGTGTCAAGCGGTTGTCCATGAGACTGATTCCTCTTAAGGCCATCTGCCAAAATCTATTGCGGATAGGTTTCCGGTGGGGTGCTTGCGCGATTTCCCTTCGGATCGAGTTTGCGAATCTTTTCTACCCGCCGGGCGTGGCGCCCGCCGGCGAAGGGCGTCTTGAGCCAGACACGAACAAGACGCCGGGCCTCGCCTGAGGAAACGACATTAGACCCGAGAACCAAAAGATTGGCGTCATTGTGCTCCCGGCTGTTGCGAACGGTGAAGAGATCAAAACCAGGAGCGGCAAGAACACCCGGTATCCGGTTGCAGACCATGGTCGATCCGACACCGGCGCCGTCAATCATGATGCCCCGCGGGCAACGGCCCTCGGAGACGGAGCGGGCGACCTTCTCCGCGATATCGGGATAATCGACCGATTCTTCGCTGAAGGTCCCGCAATCGAGCGGTTCCATTTCCAATTCCTCGGTGAGAAAGCGGATCAGCGATCGTTTCAGCTGGAAGCCGGCATGATCGGAGCCGATGGCGATGAGACGGGCCGGGGGCGCCACGGAGCCGGATTGGACTTCTTTCAGCACCTCAGTGACGACATCCTCGATGATGCGCTGGATCCTATCCGTCATGAGACATCCTTCCATCGCCGCTGGGCTCGGCGGCCGCAATTAGCGATCTGCCAGACCGGGAGGCACCGGCAAATCCTCACCGCCAAAGGCGTGGGGCAATAATGCCTGCACCCTAACCTGCATGGGAGGCTGATCGCCGACTTGAAGCCAGAGAACGGCGGCCGGCGCCAGCTCGATCAGAACCTGCCGACAAGCGCCACAGGGCCAAGGCGATGATGAGCCTGCCTTCGTCCATATCACGATAGCAGCCGGTGAGACCTTTTCAATGACGGCCGCCGAGAGAGCGACCTGTTCCGCGCAAACACTGAGACCGGGTCGCTCCGCGAACTCAACCGATGAACCCTCCGCTGTCCGTCCTGATCCATCCAGGACAACAGCGCCGCGGGGTTGCCGTGTGACGGGGGTCAAATCGATCGCCGCCAAAGAGCGGGCGCGGCCGAGCGCCTCCATCACCTCTTTTGGGGGAGGGGATTCCATCGTGCCACCGGCGCCCGGAAGGCCGGATCTAGCCGGTTTCTTCCCGGGTCGCTTCAGGGGTTGCTTCAAAACGAGCCTCCTCCCACTTTCTCAGAGAATCGGCGTAAGATGTTAAACAGGCTTCGACTCCCGCGACGGTGACCTCCTCCATCAGCGCCGTCCGGAGTCTTGCCACCAGGGGGTATCCCTTGAGATAACCCGAATAGAATTTCCGGAAGGTTATGACGGCCCTGGTCTCTTCGCTTTCCTGAATCTTATCCTCGAGCTGTTCCAGGATAACCCTTTTCCTATCCTCAAAGCGGGGCTCGCCGGGATCTTCACCCGTTTCCAGAAAGATACGGCAGCGGCGGAAGAGCCATGGATTCCCGATAGCGGCCCGGCCGATCATGATAGCGTCGCAACCGGTCTCGTTCAACATCCGCCATGCATCGTGGGGTCCCTTAATATCACCATTGCCGATGATGGGGATCGAGACGCACTCTTTGGCCCTTCGAATCCATTCCCAATCGGCCTCTCCTTTATAACCTTGATGACGGGTCCGGGCATGAATCGTCAAGGCGGATGCCCCCGCCTCCTCCACTCGCTGGGCTACCTCTTCGATGCAGATCGACGAGGCATCCCACCCCAAGCGGGTTTTGACGGTAACGGGTCCATCAATCGCCTCGACCACCGCCGCCGTCAACCGACCCATAAGGGCCGGATCTTTGAGGAACCCTGCTCCTTCGCCCCGGCGGACGAGCTTTTTTACGGGACAGCCGAAATTGATATCCACAAAATCGGCGCCGGCCGCCTCTGCAATATGGGCCGCCTCCACCATGGCTTCGGGGCGCGACCCGACGATTTGAATGCCGACCGGGTGTTCCTCCGGAGAAAGGATCGTTTTTTTTCGGCTCCTCGCCGCTTCGCGGATGAGTCCCTCGGCGCTTATAAATTCGGTTACAACGACATCGGCGCCGTGTCGCCGGCAGATGAGCCGGAAAGGCCGGTCGGTGACATCTTCCATTGGCGCAAGGAAGAGGGGCGTTTTACAGAGTTGGACAGGTCCAATATTCATTTTGAAGGTGAGCCGCCTATTCCAGGAGGATGATCTTTTGAGCCGATGTCCGGCCTGATTGCCGGAGACGCAGCCAATAGAGCCCGGCCGCCGGAGAACGCGTCCCCAGACCGCCGCTCCATTCCATCAGCTGCCATCCGGCCGGATGTTCTTTGGAAACGATCGATCCGACGCGCCGTCCCATGACATCGATGAGATCAATCTCCGCAACGCCCGATTGCGGCAGAAAGTAGCGCAGAGTGATCGCGTGGCCGACCGAGGAGGGCTGCGGGAAAGGGTTTTCGAGTCGAAGCTGGCCGGTCATCGGCAGAATTTCCTCGTCGGCAAGGATCCAACCATAGGGATCCAGGATCAGATTCTCCGGTTTGAATTCGGCCTCCAGGGAGATATCCTGCCACCGCCCTTCCAGCCAAACTTCCCGGGCGGTCGAATCGGTCCCGGCAGTGAGGAGGATATCGAGCGGCAATCGGTACAAAGCCTGGGTTTGGTTCTGTTCCAAATGGAGATGAATCGACCATCGTCCATCATCAAGCTCACGGGTCGTCCAATCATAGGCGATCAACGGCCGCCCCTCTTCATAGAGCCAAGGATCGAAGAACCAGCTCAGGCTTTCACCGTACGTTTCCTCGATGGTTCGAACCAGCTCGGCGGTTCCGGCCAGATCGTACTTATACAATTTGTAGTGGTTTGCCAGCGCGGAGAAGAAGAGGTCATCCCCCAAAATCCGGCGAAGCATGTGAAAAACCCAGGCTCCTTTGCGGTAGATGGTTGAACTATAATAGGAACCTTCTTTCGGTGCGCCGACGGCGCCGCTGAAGTGATTCAGAGCGCGGGCTTCCATCGCCTCTTTTAGGACGCGGGCCGCTTCTTTCTCGGCGCCTTCCCCCAAGCGCAACAAGACGCGTTTCTCCAGATAGAGGGCTTCACAATAGGTCGCCAAACCCTCCTTCGTCCACATGTCCTCCCAGTGAGTCAGGGTGACGGCATCGCCGAACCATTGGTGCGACAATTCATGGGCGACAAAATGATCATAGACGTTTCGCCCGTTGATGAAGCCGGAGCCATAACTGGTCATCGTCTGGTGTTCTTCGGCGCCCGTGATCCAGTGAAATTCCGCCATGCCGTATCCCTCGGCCGAATTGGGGCGGTGAAAGGGATAAGGTCCGAAGAGGGTCTCCAGAACCGTCATCGCTTCGCCGGTTATGGCCCAATCGGCGCGGGCGTCGGCTTCATCTTCGGGATAGGCATAGTAGGTCAGAGGGATCGTATCGCCCATCGCGGTGACGTGCGTTGTATCCCAGGTCACATAATTGGTGGCGGCGATCGAAACGAGATAGGTGGACATCGGGTAACGGCAATTCCAATTGGATGTGGTCCGCTGATCCACTCCGGCGATCGTGCTGATCCGTTCGCCGTTGGAGACGCCGACATATCCCTCGGGGACGGTCAGATGGACCGAGACGAGAGCCTTGTCTGTGAGAAGGTCCTTGCAGGCCCACCAGCCATGGGCGTCCTCCGGCTCGCTCAGGGTTGCGGCAATCGGAAATTTATAAGCATCGCGTCCATGGGATCCAAAAATCTTGTGTGCGAAGGAGGACGAGGGCCTGCCTTCGCATGAGAGTCCCAGCGTCAGTGTATCCTGACCCGCCACCATCTCCGGCAGGGACAAAACGACCTGTTGATTTTCATGTGAAAAGGGGAGGTCCACCGGCGTGCCGAGCGAGTCCAACCAAGCGGCGCTGACCACCATCGCCGTCTTAAGATCAACAACCACCTCATCAAGAGCGCGAAGGCTGACAATCCGCATGATAGTCTCGGCCGTCAAAGTCGAATCCTCAAAATGGGGCTCGAAGGACAGCTCATATTCGAGGACATCATATTCCAGCCGGGGATCATTATAGAGATCCTGGGGAAAGATCTCGGGCGAAAGATACGGGCCGCGAAATTCCAAGGGGGAATCCTCTTTGGACGAGATGACGGCCGGATCTTCAGGCGGGGGCGCGGTGGAAGCGGAGAGGGCATTGAAGCCCACGACGGTGAAGCAGCACCCTACGAGCCAGGGAACCCCCAGGATCGTGATGAATCGACGGTCAGCCTTCATCTCTTTTCCCTCCACGCTCATTTTCAGTATCCCCTCGGAATCCCATCTTCCCATCCGTCGGAACAAGGTCATCATACCATCCCTCGTCAGAACATCCCACAGCGCAGACGAATCCCGGCCGCACCATCAGAAGGGCGATCGGGACTCTCTCAGTCGATCGGTCGCTCAAGCTTCTGCCCGATGTCTTTATAGGGGCGCTTCAGATCCTTCCGATACTCGGATGCGATCTTTAAAATCTGTCTCACTTCACCGGCCGGCAAGGATCCCCGCACGGGTAATCCGGCCGCTTCACCAGCAATGGCGGTGAGTAGGGTTACCAATCCCCGGAGATCCTCGAGATGCACCATTTCGGGGGCGAGCCTGGTCCGGCTCATATTATGGTAATGTCGCAGGGGTAGGGCGAAGGCGCCGGTTCGGGCGCCGAGCAAACCGAAGGCCGTGGCCTCGCACGCCCCGCCATCCATGAGGCACCGCTGGAACTTGAAGCGGCGGTCTGAGGCAGAGAGAGATTCGGCGGTTTTGTGCAAAAAATGGGCGACACCGGGATCGTAAAGGGTCATCCGGTCGCCGACCCGGAGAACCGGTCCCCGGCCCTGTAAGGCCCGTGGAAGTTCCTTGCTGGTCTCCATAACTATGATGAGAGCTTCCCGCGGCAGAAGGTCGCTGAGGGCGAGAGTGGTGGCGCCGGCGAAGCCGACTTCTTCCGCCCGGGTGAAGATCGCGCGGACAGGCGCCCGCCGCTTCAGTTTGGCGATAGCATCCATGGCGAGGGTGATCGCGACGCAACCCATGAGGTCGTCCGCCGCGCGGGCGAAAAGATGATTCCCAACCCGCCGGAAGGAGGGAAGATCCCAACAGCCGATTTCACCCGCATGCACCGCTTCATCGAAGAGAACCCTGATCGAGGCGACACGGCCTCTTTCATTCAAGCTCTTCGAAGTTATCCGTCCTCGGATGCTCTTGACTTTCCGCCCCGCCGACCAGCGTTCGATCCTGACGATAGCCCCGTCGAAATAATCGGGGAGAACACCGCCGAACCACCGGCACCGGGCCCGGCGGCCGCGAACGGATTCCACAACAAAACCCGGATGATCCATATGCGCCGTCAAGATGAGGGTTCTCCCTTTGGTGCGGCCCGGAGCGGGTCCCACATGCAGATTCCCCCACTCATCAATCCGGCGGGGGAGTCCGATCTCTGCAGCCCAGGCCAGCAGGACTTGAGCCACACCCTCTTCATAAAAGGAGGTGGTGGGGGGCGAACAGATGCGCCGCGCCCTCTCAATAATGTTGGATGTCGTACAGATCATCAGACGGCCTCACTTTTGTTGTTCGCATTGCTTACGGGCGCCGCGCCTCATCTTCTATCCTGTGTGACGGCGCCACGTTCCCACTTCAGCGGGAACCGTTAATTTTGTACACCGTATAAAACCTCGAGTCCACCTTTCTGAAGCGGTGTAACTTCCTGAGTTTCAAAGTGACAGAGGATTTGGAGCATATGTTGGAGTTGAGTTGTAATGCATAGATTTGGTATCATTACAGTGTAGGTGGAAGAAGTCTCATCAAAGATAGGGTAAGGCGAAGATATGAATAAAGAGCTCGTGGCACTCATCTCTCTCCTCGGAGATGACGATCCCAAAATCCTAAGCATGGTGTGGGGACACCTGCTGAAGGTGAGTGACAGCGCTTTGCCTTTGCTAGAGGCGGCTTCAGAAGATCCTGATCCGAAGATCCGGATCAGAGCCCGGTATGCCGTGGCGAGGATCCGTCTCGATTTGCTCGAACAGCAATTCCAAAAACTGGCATCACAGGATGATGCCGTCTTTAATTTTGAAGAGGCCCTCTGTGTGATGGCTCGGATCGAGTATCCCCGTGTCCGCCCGTCGCAGATCAAACGCAAACTCGATCTTATCGCCGAGGCGATTCAACCGGCCTTGGCGGAAGCACAGAGTCCCCGCGAGGAGATCCTCGCCGTCAATACGCATCTTTTTGATAAACTTAATTTCACGGGGAACACGAGCGACTATTACGATCCGGACAATAATTTTATCAATATGGTTCTTAAGAGGCGGACCGGGATTCCGATCTCTCTTTCCGCCTTGTACGTTCTCATCGGGGAACGTCTAGGACTGCCTATCAGGGGTGTCGGCCTCCCGGGTCACTTCCTCGCTAAATATGACACACCCCAGATGGAGATTTATCTCGATCCATTCAACCGGGGGCGTTTGCTCACGAAAAGGGATTGTGCGCAGATATTGTCAAAGGCGGGGTATTACTTTAAAGAGGATTATATCTCCGTCGCTTCATCCCGGGATATTATCATCCGGATGCTGCGCAACCTCGTCATCAGTTATTCCAAGCGGCAGGAGAAGACACGCATCCGGCGCCTCACCCAATATATGGAGATTCTCCAGAGCCGGGAGAAGACCCGCTGATCCGCCCGTTTGCGATTTAGCGCTCCAAAACCCGCTCTTTCAGATCGAGCCCCCGCTTCCTGAGTTCCGCCAGCATCCGCACGGCATCCACATCAATTTCCTGTTTTAGAACCCCGGGTCCCGGGATAACGCCGCTTCCCAGCATGAGGGCTTCCACCGTTACCGGGAAAGCGGTGCATCGTTGCATCGATGTCAAACCGGAGGCGGCGTCATAAAGATCGTGGAGTTCAAACACGCGGGTCCGTGCCGGTTCGCCCTTGATCCCGCCCCGGCGTGAGCCTACCCGAAGCAGGATCCTGTCGGGAACGGGCGTCCCGCCGATCTTTTCAGTCAATAAGCGGGCCATCACATCCCGAAGCGGGATTTCGGAAGGCTCACCGCCGGCCGGCGGGGCGATCGAAAGCGATCTGTCATCCAGCAATCCCAAGTCACGGAGCAGGCGAAGCTGAGCGAAGTGCCCTTTGTAGCGGATTGTCTTGTAGGTCAAATCTTGGATCCGGCCTTCGAATGTAAAAGGAAGGGTGGAAGTGGCGCCGCTGGTGAGAGCCGCTTCCAACTCTTCCAGACCATCGAATGTTATAGACTCTTCTTCTTCCAATGCCGGCCGGCGCGTGATCCGGCCGTTCCGGAGCATGATGGAATCGCCGGAATACTCATTTAACAATCCATAGGGCGAGAAGGTGATCCGATATCCGAGCGGGGGGAAGGGTTCTTGAGGGAGGCCGCCCACCCGCATCCAGACCTCGGCGGCCCTTTCCTCCCGAATCAAGAATCCGGCAAGAACGCCGACCAGACCGGGGGCAAGCCCCCCGTCGGGCAGGATAGAGACGCCGGCGCTGCGAGCCTCGGCGTCCAGGGCGTGCTGGGCCATCACCACATCGGTGTTGCCGCCCATATCCACCAGATGAGAACCACCCTCGATGGCCGCACGCGTCAATCCCTCGTTGTAAAAATAGGGAACGGCACTGACGGCGACATCATAGTCCTTCAAGAAGGCGGTGCAGGCGGCGGGATTGGAGATGTCAATGATGGCGGCCTTGATATCGCGGGTCCACGCAAGCGATCTGAGGGCCGCCACAGCCTCCGCCGACTTATCGGCGACGCCGAGATGCGTGATGTTTTGTTGCCGCGCAAAGTCCCACAAACAGGCTGTCCCTTGAAAACCGGCCCCCACGACACAGACCTTCATGATCACCCCTTTTCTTTATCAACCTGCTTTATGATCCAGCCCGTCATTGGACCGCGCCCCTTGTCGGCTCCGACCGGAAAGCCCAAAGGTAGGCCCATGAAGACCTGATGGCAAGATGTCGCGTTGGACCCTTCCCGCGCGCTCTGTTAGCATGACGCCGGGATGGGACGTTTTTTGAGGAGGAAAGGCATGAAGACGATTATTGAACCCTTCAAGATCAAATCAGTGGAGCCGATCCGGATGACAACTCGCGAAGAGCGGGAAAGGATCCTGCGCGAGGCGGGCTATAATCTCTTTCAGGTGAGGGCGGATGATGTATTAATCGATCTCCTCACCGACAGCGGCACCAACAGCATGTCGGCGGAGCAGTGGGCCGCCATCATGCGCGGGGACGAATCCTACGCCGGGAGCCGTTCCTTCTTCGAATTCGAAGAGGTTGTTCGTTCCATTACCGGATTTAAGCATATTATCCCCACCCATCAAGGCCGGGCCGCCGAGAAGATCATCTTCACCGTTTTACACCGCGAGGGCGCCGTTTATTTGGGGAATACACATTTTGACACGACGCGCGCCAATATCGAGTTTACAGGGGCTACCGCCAAGGATCTGCCGATCCCCGAGGCTTTGGTGCCGTCAGTGCGGCATCCCTTCAAAGGGAATATCGATCTCAAGCGATTGGAAGAGGAACTCAAGGCGGCCGGCGGCCATGTGCGGGCGGTCATCATGACCGTCACAAATAACTCAGGCGGCGGGCAGCCGGTCTCGATGACGAATTTAAAAGAAGCCCGGCGACTGGCGCACGCGCATGATGCGATCTTCCTTCTCGATTCCTGCCGGTTCGCCGAGAACGCCTACTTTATCAAACACCGCGAAGAGGGATATGCATTAAAATCGATTAAGGAAATCGCGCAGGAAATGTTCTCTCTCGCCGACGTTTCCACGATGAGCGCCAAGAAAGACGGATTGGCGAATATCGGAGGCTTCCTCGGACTCCATGATGATCAATTCGCGCAAGAAGCGCGGAATCTTCTTATACTGACCGAGGGTTTCCCGACTTATGGCGGTTTAGCGGGACGAGACCTGTCGGCCATCGCGCAGGGGTTGCGCGAGGTCTTGGATGAGGATTATCTGCGGTACCGGGTACGCTCCGTGGAGTACCTCGGCGATAAATTGGATGCCGCCGGCGTCCCGCTGATCCTTCCGACCGGGGGGCACGCCGTTTATCTCGATGCCGGTGCATTCCTCGATCATCTGCCGCGGGATCAATTCCCCGGATGGGTTCTCGCTAATGAACTCTATTTGGAGGGTGGGGTTCGCGGTGTGGAGATCGGCACCGTCATGTTCGGAAAAACCGATCCTAAGACGGGTGGTCAATCGAAACCACCGATGGAGTTGGTGCGTCTGGCGATTCCCCGCCGGGTCTATACTCAAAGCCACATCGATTTCCTGACCGAGGTCATCCTCAACGTTTGGGAGCGCCGGCATGAATTCAAGGGATTGCGTCTGACCTATGAGGCGCCTTTCCTGAGACACTTTACAGCAAGGTTTGAATCCTTATGAATTATCTTGAAATCGAACGGGTCGAAGAGCTGCTCGCCGGATTTTCCGGCAAGAAGATGCTTGTCCTTGGGGATTCGATGTTGGATCGCTATCTCTGGGGGGAGGCGTCGCGCATTTCCCCGGAAGCGCCCGTCCCCATTGTGGAGACACACCGACAAACTCACCGTTTGGGTGGGGCCGCCAATGTTGCCCGGAATATCGCCATACTGGGAGGAGAAGCGGTCTTGGTCTCGATACGGGGCGCCGACCCCGAGGGGGATCTTCTGCTCTCGGAGTTGCAGAGCGCCGGCCTCTCCACCGATGGGATCGTGGTCGATCCCGAGAGGGTGACGACCTTGAAAACACGGGTAGTGGCGCGGCATCAGCAGATTCTGCGGGCTGACCGCGAGAGTCGCGAAGAGATCCATGGGGCCGTATTGGAAACCGTTCTGACAGCGATCAAAAAGGCGATGAAGGGCGTCGCCGGGATCATTTTCTCCGATTATGGAAAGGGGTTTATCACCGCCTCCCTTCTCAATGAACTTCTTCCTAAATGGCGGGAGAAGGGGATTCCCATCTGTGTCGATCCCAAGGAGAGGCATTTCATGGCCTACCGGCGGGTCACCGTGATCAAACCGAATCAATTGGAAGCCGGAACCGTTTATGGGCGGCGGATTTCGAATCTCCAGACGCTGGAAGAGGTGGGCCTCGGTCTTTTCCGCCATCTGCAGCCCGAGGCGATTCTGATCACTCGGGGTGAAGATGGGATGAGCCTCTTTACAAAGGATGACCGGGTTCAACATTTTCCGACCGTGGGGAAAGAGGTGTTTGATGTCACCGGTGCCGGGGATACCGTTATCGCCTCCCTGGCGATTTCGCTGGCCGCCGGGGCGACCCTGCCGGAGGCGGTGGTGATCTCGAACCACGCGGCGGGACGCGTGATCCGCGAAGTCGGCACCGCCGTCGTGCGGAGGGAAGAGATCCTTCGATCCTTCAATAACCGCTTGGCCGGAAAGGGGACCGAGAGTGGCTGAGGCCGTCAACAGGCCGGGTTCATCCGCCAAGGTCATGGACTGGGATGAAGCCGCCGCCTGGGCGCGGGGAATCCGCGATCAAAATCTCACTCTGGTCTTCACGAACGGGTGCTTTGATCTTCTGCACCTGGGACATATCCATCTGCTGGAGCGGGCCGCTTCATTCGGTGACCGGCTCATTGTCGGTTTGAATACCGACGCCTCGGTCCGGCGCCTCAAGGGGCCTCAAAGACCGCTGACCGCCGAGCGGGACCGTGCCCGGATCCTGATCGCCTTGCGCCCTGTTGACGGGGTCGTCCTTTTTGACGAGGATACCCCGTTGAAGCTGATCCAGACCCTGAGACCCGCTGTGCTGGTCAAAGGAGGCGATTACCGGCCGGAAACCGTTGTCGGCCGCGATGATGTCGTGGGATGGGGGGGGCGTGTCGAGATTGTCCCGACGCTGGAGGGCTACTCGACGACCCGCTTGTCAGGGGCCGGCTGGAAGGAAAATGAGGGGAACAGCCCTTCTTGACGGGCACTGTAAGCACTGGTAACGTCAAGCTTTCTGTGCAGAAAATTCTCACCCAATGTGGCCGATGTTGCACCCGATCGGGGCACGATCCAAGATGTCACATGCATTTCTAAAGGAGGCAGTGGAGAAGTGAAACGCAGGGTTGTCATTATGGGAGCGGGAGGGCGTGATTTTCACAACTTCAACGCTGTCTACCGAAACGATTCAGAGACCGAAATCGTCGCCATCACGGCGACTCAAATCCCCTATATCTCCGGCAGGACTTATCCCCCCTCTTTGGCCGGTCCAAATTATCCCGAAGGGATTCCGATTATTGAAGAGGAGGATCTTCCGGAACTCCTCGATAAGGAGCAAATCGACGAGGTGGTCTTCGCCTATAGCGATGTCTCCAATCAAACCATCATGACCAAGGCCCATCAGATCCTGGCGATGGGGCCCGATTTCAAGCTGATGGGTCCAAAGGCCACGATGCTCCCCTCCACCAAACCGGTGATCGCGGTTGTGGCGGTGCGGACCGGGTGTGGAAAGAGCCCGGTGAGCCGCCAGGTGACGGCGCATCTGAAGAGCCGTGGTGTCCGGACGGTCGCCATCCGGCATCCGATGCCTTACGGCGATCTCGAAAAACAGGGCGTTCAAAGATTCGCCACCCTCGATGATCTCGTGAAGCATGCGTGCACGATTGAGGAGATGGAAGAGTACGAACCGCATATTGAGAACGGTACGATTGTCATGGCCGGCGTCGATTACGGACTCATCCTGAAAGCGGCGGAGAAGGAAGCCGATGTCGTTCTTTGGGACGGCGGGAACAACGACCTTTCATTTTACAAACCCGATCTGACGATCTGCGTCGTCGATCCGCTGCGCCCCGGCCACGAAACAGCATATTACCCGGGCCACACAAATTTCATTCTGGCCGATGTGATTGTTATAAATAAGGTCGATGCCGCCTGTCTTGAGAATGTACAAGCTCTGCATGCGGCCATCCAGAAGTGGAATCCCACGGCGACGGTGGTGGAGATGGCCAGCCCGTTGACCGTGGAAGATCCCAAGATGATCACGGGCAAAAGGGTTCTCTGTGTCGAGGATGGACCCACCTTGACCCACGGCGAGATGAAGATCGGCGCCGGTGTTGTGGCGGCGATGAAGTTCGGAGCGGCTGAGATCGTCGATCCCAGGCCTTATCTCGTTGGGGAGTTGCAGAAAACGTTTGATAAATATCCAGGAATTGGATGCCTCCTTCCCGCGATGGGTTATGGGGAAGGCCAGGTGAAGGATTTGGAAACAACCATCAATGCGGTGGACTGCGATGTTGTACTGGCGGCGACGCCTGTTGATATCCGCAGGATTCTCAAAATCAACAAACCGGCCCTCCGGGTCAGGTATGAGGCCCAATCGATCGGGCAGCCGGATCTTGCCGGAATTCTCGATGAATTCCTTTCCAAGGCGGGGGTGCGGTAATCCAGTTGAATCTACAGGGATAGGCAGGTTGGGGAGGTAAGAGGGTGAACCTTCACGAATATCAGGCGAAGGAAATCTTCTCCAAATTCGGCATTACCGTGAAGGGCGGCGAGCTCGTTCGGTCTCCGGAAGAGGCCGCCGCCGCGGCGGAGCGAATGGGGGGGATGGTTGTTGTTAAAGCGCAGGTCCATTCCGGCGGCCGCGGCAAGGCCGGAGGGATCAAGCTGGCCAAGACGCCCAAAGAGGCCCGGGCCGCCGCCGCAGCGATTCTTGGGCTTGATATCCGGGGGCATGAAGTTAAAAAGGTTTTTGTCACACCGGCGGCTGATATCGATCATGAGTACTACCTCGGTATTGTGCTGGACCGCGCGAAAGGACTGCCCCTGATCATGGTGAGCCGTGAGGGGGGCGTTGACATCGAGACAGTGGCGAAGGAACGGCCGGATCAATTGAAAAAATTTCACTTCCATCCGAGTGTCGGTCTCCGTTCCTACGATGCCCGATGGCTGGCCGGAGGGATCGAAAGCGATCCGGCGGGGCGTAAGTCCATCGCCGCGATTTTAACAAAACTTGCCAAGTGCTATGTCGACTGCGACGCCTCCTTGACGGAGATTAATCCGCTGGTCAGGTTAAAAGATGGCTCTTTCCTGGCCCTTGACGCGAAGATGACGCTGGATGACAGCGGTCTCTTCAAACATCCGGATCTTGCTGAGCTTCGTGACATGGATGAGGAAGACAAGGATGAAGATCGCGCCCGGCGCGACGGTCTTTCCTTTATCCGTCTCGAGGGAAATATTGGCTGCATCGTGAACGGCGCGGGTTTGGCGATGGCGACAATGGACCTGGTAAAACATTTCGGCGGAGAACCGGCGAACTTTCTGGACATCGGCGGATCCTCCAATCCCGATAAGGTGGTGACCGCGCTGGATATCATCACAAAGGATCCCAGTGTCAAAGTTATCCTCTTTAACATTTTTGGTGGGATAACCCGGTGCGATGATGTCGCGAAGGGTCTTGCCAAAGCGCTTGAAATAAAACCGGTGGCCTTGCCTATCGTCATTCGTCTCACGGGTACGAATGAGGCTGAAGCACGCGAGTTCCTGAAGAAGGTCAGCGGAGTGGAGGCGCAGGGAACCATGGAAGATGCTGTTCGGCGTGCTGTTGAGCTGACAAACGCCGGCGGGGGGGCGCAGCGGTGAGTATCCTAATTGATAAATCCACAAAAGTGGTTGTGCAAGGTATCACAGGGCGCGATGGATCGTTTCATGCAAAGGCGATGAAGGCGTATGGAACCCATGTCGTGGCTGGAGTGACCCCAGGGAAGGGTGGACAGTCCCTTGATGGGATCCCGGTTTTTGAGACGGTGCGCGAAGCGGTGGAGCAGACCGGAGCCAACGCCTCGGGCATTTTTGTTCCCCCAGGGTTCGCCCCCGACGCTGTCCGGGAGGCGATCGACGCCGGTATCAAGCTGGTCGTCGTGGTGACCGAGGGTGTGCCGGCGCTCGAAATGTGCGCGGTTCATGAAGAGGTTCGCGCCAAGGGCGCCCGGGTTGTCGGCCCCAACAGCCCCGGATTGATCAGTCCGGGAAAGTGTAAGCTTGGGATTATGCCGGCGGAGATTCACAGACCGGGCCCGGTCGGCGTTGTTTCACGCAGCGGCACCCTGACCTATGAGATGGTCGACCAATTGACAAAGAGCGGTTTGGGACAGACCACCTGTCTGGGCATCGGCGGTGATCCTGTCATCGGAACGACCTTCATGGACGCTTTGATGATGTTCAAAGATGACCCGGAGACCAAGGGCGTCGTCCTCCTTGGTGAAATCGGCGGCACGGCCGAAGAAGAAGCGGCGGTTTATATCAAGGAGAAACTCGGAAAGCCTGTGGTGGCCTTCATCGCGGGACAGACGGCGCCTCCCGGCCGACGGATGGGGCATGCCGGCGCGATTATCTCCGGGGGATCGGGAACCGCCGCCGAAAAGATCAAGGCGCTGGAAACGGCCGGCATCCGCGTCGCGCGGTTGCCATCCGAAATCGGCCCCCTCATGAAGAAAGCCTTGCGTATTTAAGGAGGAAGCCGAGTTGGAACGGACCTTAATGATGATCAAGCCGGATGCGGTCCGGCGGAACCTCTGCGGCTGGATCTTGAAAACTGTGGAAGAAGCGGGTCTCAGCATCCGGCAAATGACATTGATTCATCTGACACCGGAAGCGGCAAAGGGTTTCTATCATGTTCACCAAGGGAAACCATTTTTGAACGATCTGGTGGAATATATGTCTTCCGGTCCCATCGTCGTTGCTGTCCTGGAGGGCGAGGGCGCCATCCTGGGGCTGCGAAAAATCGTCGGCGCCACCGATCCGGCAAAAGCTGAACCCGGTACCATCCGGGGTGAGGTGGGGCTCAATGTACAAGAAAACTCGGTTCATGCTTCTGATTCCGAAGCGAGCGCTGTAAGCGAAATCGCTTATTATGGTCTAGATGAGATATGGCGGAAGCCTTAACGATTGACCTGTTTGGAGTTCCCCAAGGGGAGAGCTCCCGGGATGTCAAAATATCGGGTGAGTTGCTGGATGCCCGATTAGAGCAGGTGGAGCTAAAGTCCCCGATTGAGATTCATTTGGATCTCTTTCGCGCCGGTGATTCCATTCGATGCCGCGGGCATTTTGCCTGCAAGATCAGCGTCGTCTGCTCACGGTGTTTGGAAACCGGTGATCGATTTATCGAGGGTGACTTCGATTTTTATTGTCAAAGAAGTGAAGGGGAATTATCAGAGGAGGATGGTCAATCCCTGGAAGACAGCGGATTGATTTTCCATGATGGGATGGTTCTGAATCTCTATGAGGAGATTCGCCAAACGATACTCTTGGAATTGCCCTGGAATCCCGTTTGCGCTGACAATTGCCGCGGGTTATGTTCCCGCTGCGGAAAAAACCTCAATCAGGGTGCGTGTGGTTGCCGGCCGGGCCCGGTTGAGTCACGCTGGACGGCTCTCGAGAAGCTGCGCGAGGAAGACCGGCAATAAAGAGGAGTTGGTTTCATGGCGTTACCGAAAAGAAGACATTCAAATACCCGGCAGAGGAAGCGCCGGACGCATTGGAAATTGGCTCGGCCGAGCACATCGAGCTGCGCACGGTGTGGACAGCCCAAACGGTCGCACCGCATCTGTCCTCATTGTGGCTACTACCGGGGGCAGGAAATGGTTGTTGTTTCGACATAGATTGAAGAGCTATGCCGAGTCACACCAAACACCTTGATTTCCAAGGAACCCGTGTATGACCAAGCTCTTGCGAATCGGTGTCGACGCCATGGGGGGAGATCATGCTCCCGAAAGGATCGTTCGTGGAGCCGTTGAAGCGGCCCGCGCTCATGAAAATGAGTGGCAGGTTGTTCTCATTGGCGACCGTGAGGCGATCCGGCCTCATTTAGAGGCTCTCAAGGCCGACGAAAAGAAAATCGCCATCGTCCACACGACTCAGAAGGTCGAGATGTCGGATCGTGCGGTTGAGGCCATCCGGCGCAGCCCAGACGCCTCGATTGTGGTGGCGTCCCGGCTGCTCCGGAAAGGGGAACTTGATGCCGTTGTCAGCGCCGGCAATACAGGCGGTGTTGTGGCATCATCCCTTCTCAACCTGGGTCGGATCCCCGGAGTCCTTAGACCGGCCATCGCGGTCATCGTCCCGACACCGAAGGGTCATTGCGTTCTGCTGGATGCGGGAGCGAATTCCGATTGCCGGCCGGTTCATCTTCTGCAATTCGCGATCATGGGCCGGGTTTACGCCAAGTATCTATTCGGTGTCGACAAACCACGTATCGGGCTCCTGAATATCGGCGAGGAGAGTTCAAAGGGGAACGATCTGACGCAGCAGACTTTCGTATTGCTGGATGAGAACAAAGAAAAGTTAAACTTCATCGGCAATGTGGAAGGAAGGGATGTTCTGCGGGGAACGGCTGAGGTTGTCGTCTGCGACGGATTTGTTGGAAATGTTATTCTGAAGTTTGCCGAATCGGTTCTTGGTCTGGTTATTGAAACCACCCGGCGGGAACTGCAAAACAATCTCAAGCTTCAAATCGGCGCTTTGCTGATGAAACCGGTGATCTCCCGTATCCGGTCCCGGTTTAATTATGAGGAATACGGGGGAGCGCCTCTTCTGGGAGTCAATGGGATCACCGTTATCGCGCATGGTAGCTCCTCAGTGACGGCTATTCGGAATGCGGTAGAGACGGCCGCGCGCTCCGCACGACTCAGGATTCAGGACCTCATTAGAGAGGAGATCCAGGGTGAGCCCAATGCCCGCGAAGCAGCCGGTTAAAAATGTACAAATTGTTGGAACTGGGTCTTATGTGCCCGAGCGAGTCCTGACGAATGCTGATCTCGAAAAAATTGTGGATACGACCGATGAATGGATCGTGACCCGGACCGGTATCCACGAACGCCGGATCAGCTCTCCCGAACAGGCCTCATCTGATCTGGCCGAGATGGCCAGCCGCCGCGCCCTCGAGGATGCCGGCATCGATCCGCTGGAACTCGACGCGATTATTGTCGCGACGGTGACCCCCGATCATTTTTTCCCCAATGCAAGTTGTCTTTTACAATACAAGCTTGGTGCAAATAACGCCCTGGCCTTTGACGTTTCGGCCGCCTGTTCGGGATTTCTTTACGCCCTCCATGTGGGGCGGTGCATTATCATGGCGCAGGAGATGAAGACCGTCCTTGTTATTGGCGTCGAGTCGCTATCGAAAATTACAGATTATACAGATAGGACCACCTGTATTCTATTCGGCGACGGCGCCGGGGCTGCTGTTCTGCGGCCGGGACCGCCCGAGACGGGAATTCTGGGAACGATCCTTGGCGCCGACGGATCCTTCGGCCCTCTGATTCAGCAGATCGCCGGTGGCAGCCGGGTTCCCTGGTCTCAAGAGGCTCTGGACAACCGTCTTCAATATCTTAAAATGCGGGGCAATGAAGTTTTCAAGATTGGTGTCCGCGCCATGGAGAATGCTTGCCGGCAGGTCTTGGATAAGACCGGGTTGACCACGAAGGATGTTGATATCCTCATACCGCATCAAGCGAATATTCGGATCATCGAAGCACTGGCCAAGCGGCTCGAAATTGCCCATCATAAGGTCATCATCAATATAGATCATTACGGCAATACATCGGCCGCATCGGTTGCCATCGGTTTGGATGAAGGCCGGCGTTCCGGAAAAATTAAATCAGGAGATACGGTCCTCACCGTCGCCTTCGGCGGAGGCGTCACCTGGGCGTCCAGTGTCATTAGGTGGGCCTAATGATCGATCAAAAAGGAATCGTCTTTCTTTTTCCCGGGCAGGGATCCCAACGCGTCGGAATGGGATTGGATCTCGTTGAGACCGTCCCGGACGCCCGCAAGATCTTTGATAAAGCCGATGAAATCCTCGGCTTCTCGCTTTCAAAGCTTTGTTTTGAAGGCCCCGAGGAAGAGCTTAAACATACCCAGGTAACCCAACCGGCTCTCTTTGTCCATTCCATGGCGACTCTGGCCGCGATGGAGATCCAGCCGGAAGAGGGATCGGCCGTCGCCGGGCACAGTCTCGGGGAATGGACGGCCGCGGTCGCCTCAGGGGCGATTGATTTTGAGGATGGGCTCCGCCTTGTCCGGCGCCGCGGGGAGTTGATGGAGAAGGCGGGCGCTGAGCAATCCGGAACGATGGCCGCCATTCTGGGGCTTTCCAGGGATACGATTGAGGAAGTTTGTGCAGGGACCCCTGGGTCCGTCGTGGTTGCCAACCTGAATTCTCCCAAGCAGATCGTTATATCTGGAGAGGTCGCCGCGGTCGAAGCGGCTATGGAGAAAGCTCGGGAGGCGGGGGCGAAGAGGGTTATTCCCCTCTCCGTCGGGGGCGCCTTTCATTCACCTCTTATGGGATCTGCCGCGGAAGGTCTCAAGGAAGCCCTGGATGGGGTCTTTGTCCGGCGGGCCAGAGTCCCGATCATGGCCAATGTTTCCGGAAGATTTGTTCAGGAACCGGCGGATATTCGCAAGGCGATGACAGATCAACTTCTCAACGCGGTGCAATGGGATGCCTCGATGAGGAATCTTTTGGAGTGGGGCGGAAGATTATTTCTTGAGATTGGATCGGGTCGTGTATTATCTGGCCTTCAACGGCAAATTCATGGCGAGGACCTCAGCTTGGCTGTTGGAGATGTGAGTAGTCTTGTGGTTTGGCGAACCCGTTCTCAGGACCTCCAATCCGCGAAAGGGACAAGCAGATGACGGCGTCATTGGAAGGACGGGTGGCGGTGGTGACCGGTGGAAGCCGGGGGATCGGACGCGCCATATCGCTTGAATTAGCTCATCTTGGGGCTGATGTTGTCTTAATGGATCGGACGGGAGATCCTGAAGGCCAAACAGTCAAGGATATCCGGGCCCTCGGCCGGAAGTGCCGGCACATTGCCTGTGATGTTTCCAGGGGCGCCTCGGTGGAGGAAGCTGCAGCGAAGGCCAGAGAATCACTTGGACCGGTGCAGATTCTGGTCAACAATGCTGGAATCACCAGGGATCAACTGGCTGTAAGGCTCAGCGAAGAGGACTGGGATAAAGTCCTGGATATCAATCTCAAGGGGGCCTTTCTCTGCTGCAAGGCCTTCGCCCGGGATATGATGAAGGCCCGCTGGGGGCGGATCATCAATATCTCCTCGGTTGTCGGCCAGCGAGGAAATGTCGGGCAAGTTAATTATGCGGCCGCAAAGGCGGGAATGATCGGTTTATCCCGCAGTCTGGCCCGTGAGCTCGCGGGCCGGGGAATCACCGTGAATGTGGTGGCGCCCGGATTTATCGAAACAGCAATGACCGACGCCATCGGGGAGAAGGCCCGGGAGGCTCTTCTTCCCTTGATCCCCATCTCCCGTTTGGGGAAATGTGAGGATGTCGGGTCGGCCGTTGGTTTTTTCGCTTCAGATCAAGCCGGCTATATTACCGGACAGGTCCTGAATGTGGATGGCGGTATGGTTATGTCCTAGGAGGCGGTGCTGTATCGCCTTTCTGGGGTTGGTAGGGGAATCGAGACTCAATAGAGGTGCGGAGGAATGGTCATGGACGATTTCGAACAAAAAATCAAAGACATCATCGTTGAACAGCTGGGCGTCTCACCGGAGCAGGTGACCCCGGAAGCATCCTTCATCGATGATTTGGGGGCTGACTCCCTGGATACGGTGGAATTGGTTATGGCGCTCGAGGAGGCTTTTAAACTCGAAATCCCCGATGAAGATGCAGAGAAAATGGAGAAGGTCGGAGACGCACTCGAATATGTTCGGGAACGCGCAAAGTAGGTGACATCGCTTTCACCTGGCAGCGAAGCCGGAGTTGGTGAGGTAATGGATGAAAAGGCGGGTGGTGATCACAGGACTGGGTGTCCTCTCTCCTGTGGGACTCAATACCGGAGATTTTTGGGATTCCCTTATTGAGGGTCGTAGCGGTATTACGAGAATCACAAAGTTCGATCCTTCGGCGTTTTCCGCCCAGATTGCGGGTGAGCTGAAGGGATTCGATCCGGTCGCCTGTTTGGGAGCCAAGGAAGCTCGGCGTACCGATGCCTTTGTACAATATGCTCTTGTCGCCGCGCAGGAAGCGTTCGATCATGGCAAACTCAAATCGGAAGGAATCGATCCCGAACGTTTCGGTGTCATTATCGGCTCCGGCATCGGTGGCATCAATACGCTGGAAACCCAACATTCAGTTCTCATGGAGAGGGGACCGGATCGGGTCAGCCCCTTCTTCGTGCCGATGATGATTGCCGACATGGCTTCCGGGCAGGTTTCCATGAAGATGAACGCGAAGGGGCCTAACTTTGCCACCGTTTCGGCCTGCGCCTCCGGGGCCCATGCCATTGGGGAAGCTTTCCGTGTCTTAAGGGAAGGTCTTGCCGATGTGATGCTGACGGGCGGTGCGGAAGCTCCCCTCTCTCCTTTGGCATTGGCAGGCTTTTGTTCAATGAAGGCCCTCTCCACCCGCAATGACGATCCTGAGAGGGCGAGCCGGCCCTTCGACAAGGATCGCGATGGGTTCGTGATGGCGGAAGGAGCGGGGATCCTTTTGTTGGAAACTTTGGAATTCGCCAAAGCGCGTGGGGCGACGATTCTAGCAGAGCTGTGTGGGTATGGCGCAACGGCCGATGCGCATCATCTGACCGCACCGGCGCCCGGCGGGGAGGGGGCTGCGCGCGCCATGAAGGGAGCCATGGCTGAAGCGGGAATGAAACCGGAGGATGTGGATTATATCAACGCGCATGGGACTTCCACGCCTCTTAACGACCGATTCGAGACAATGGCTATTCAGCATGTCTTCGGCGCTCACGCGAAGAAACTCATGGTGAGTTCAACAAAATCGATGACGGGGCACCTTCTGGGAGCCGCCGGTGGAATCGAAACGGTTGCCTGCGTGCAATCCCTATTGACGGATATCGTCCCCCCGACGATCAATTATGAAAATCCGGATCCCGACTGCGATTTGGACTTTGTTCCGAACGAAGCCCGGAGGAAGCCCGTTCAGGTGATACTGTCCAATTCTCTCGGGTTTGGGGGCCACAATGTCTCTCTCTTACTCAAAAAATACGTGGATTGAGGATCTCTTTATTAGAACGGCAATATAAGGATCACTCTATCATGTCTCGTTTCTTCATTCGAAGTCGATTTTGTTTCGCATAGATATTGTCATGAATTTTTGGCGCCATTTCAGGAACTTCCTAACCGGATCCCGCAAGAGAAAGTTCTATAATCTTAAGGATGAAGAACGGATTACCGAGTTCCAGCGGCGGACCGGGGTTTGGTTTCAGAATCCCGATCTTCTGCGGTTGGCCCTGACGCATCGGTCTTTTCTGGGTTCGACCGATTTTGATCCCCGTGATTCCAATGAGCGGTTGGAGTTTCTCGGTGATGCGGTCTTGGAATTGACGGTAATTGATGATCTCTTCAAGCGGTTTCCTGATGATCTGGAAGGTGAATTAACCCGTAAAAAATCTCTCTTGGTCAGCAGGAATGTTCTGGCCGAAAGGGCCGAGATGATGGGTCTGGGACAATATATTCTCATGAGCAGCGCCGAGAGGGATTCGGGAGGTGGTGAAAGAGCTTCAATCCTGGCCGATACCTTTGAGGCTGTTCTTGGGGCGATCTTTCTTGATCAGGGCCTCGATGCGTCGCAGCACTTTGTCAATTCCCGGATTCTGGCCAATGCGGAAGGATTGCTGCGGGACAGGGATCATCGCAATTATAAAAGTGAACTTCAGGAGATTATTCAATCGCGATACAAGGTTCCTCCTCGGTACCGTGTTGTGGGAGAGGTGGGTCCTGAGCACCGGAAGCAGTTTACCATTCAGGTGGAATTAAAGGGACAGGTCTTGGGAAGCGGGGCTGGTTCCAACAAGAAAGAAGCCGAGCAGAACGCAGCCCGGGATGCGCTGGAAAAGGGCCTTTCCTGAGAGAATCCCTCACCTTCTAGAACCGGAAGGCCGCCCCCAAATAAATCTTATCTTCATTCGTTCCCTCAATAATGCCGGTGCCCTCTCTCTCGTACCAGCGATGTGTATAGGCGGCGTCAATCGTGAAGGATTCCTCAAGCAGCGCGCCAAAGCCAAAAGCAAACTCCCAGCGCTCCGGTGAAAACGCCGCTGTCTCATATCCGCCGTTGAAAACATCGGTGAAGATCAGCTTGTACGGGATAGGATCCCGGGAGATCCCGGCGCGGAAACGGACAGGCCAGATCTCCGGTGAGTACTCGGCGCCGAGCCTTAACGCGATCACCTCACGATAAGCATATTCTTGGTCGGGCCAAGGCGTTCTCATCGGTCCGGAATAACGGAGTTGAGTCCAGTCGGTGAATTGCAGATCTCCGGCGACGAGCAGAGGTCCGAAGAGCCACGCGAGCCCCGTCGTGACGGAGAAGGGAAGCGTCATATTGTCTTCGAAATCGAAATCGTCGATATAATCGACATCAATGGTTGAATCAGCGCTCGGGTAACTGTACTGAACATCCTCTGAAGCCGTCCCGGTAAAATCCAACGCCTTGGGGAGATCGATGGTCAAGGCGAACCGGCCGTTGTCCGCCACATGAATCAAGGCGCCGACCGATCCCGTCACCCCGCTGAATTCTGAATCATCAATGAAGAGGGAGTTATCAAAAGCCCCATTGGAGGCCTCGTAGTCATATCTTCGCTCGCGGTACGAGGTTCCGGCGAGAAGGGTCGCGGCCGCGCCGATGGAGACCCGCGGTGAGGCATCCCATGCCAATCCGGCCGACCAGGCGCCGAGGGACCCTTCTTCAAAGATATTTTCATCTTCGAAGAGAACGCGCCCCCCCTCGCCACGGCGCAGATAATCCTGATCGAGATCGGTGATCCGGTGGTAAGAAAGGCCGACGACAAAAGATCCCCGGTATGTCGGAAAGGGGTACACAAAACCCATCTGGGAGATCCGAGACGGGCTCATCGTTTTCTCTGACTTTGTGCCGAGATAGTTGGTCGTTTTTGTGGTCTGGTGATGCGTCAGGACCGCCGATAACTCGATTCGCTCCACACGGGCGAGGGCCGCGGGATTGTAATAGAGGGCGGTGGCGTCATCAGCGGCGGCCGAGTAAGCCCCCGCCATTCCCATGGCCCGGGCGCCGACCCCCGTCCGGTCGGCCAGGGGGATTTCCTGGGGGATCTGAGCCCAGCCGATCGTGACGAATATCGTCGCCAGCAGGGACAGGGCGATGGTTGCGATGCGGAGAAAAGAACAGGCGGAACCGACCATACCTTGAGAGCTCTGCAAGGGTGCGTCTCCTTCTATGACGGGTAATCGTTGACTATTTGCCGCGGCCCCAGAGGCGCCGTTTCTTCTTTTCGTCTTTCTTCTCTTCCTCTTTCTTGCCGCTTTCGGCGCTGGGCTGAGCGGGCTGATCGCTCGGCGGCGCGGAGCCTATTCTGGGGATGGGCGCCTGGTCCGGATGGGAACCACGATCCCATAGCCGTCCGTCGCCGGATCGAACTTGGGAACCTTCTTCGCCGTCTTGAGGGTAGTACCAATACCCGTCATACCACCAGGGTACGACATAGTATCCATACCAAGGGCTATATTCCCGATCGTAGTAGCCGCCGGAGTGGAGGAATGGATCACGGAAGTGATAGAGATCGGCATCAGCATGGCAGGTCGCACACTCATAGGTCTCTGCTTCCGAATTGGATTCGATCTGTGGATGGCGAAGCACCGTGTAACAGCCGACAAATAGGAAGGCGGCGATGAGAATGAAGCAAGCGCCTGAGATGCACCGTTGCCATTTATTCATTTTCAATACTCCCATGTCCTTGGCCAAACTTGAATTCAAGTATAGGCTTGTGGGTCAGGAGTGTCAAAGAGACGCCATCTTCCACAAGACTGCAATCGAATCCCAATGCTGATAAGGTGAGGATTCCATCGTCTCAAGGATGCATACCCGCAAGGATCGGCGAGGGTTCCGATCTCGCGGGTTAGGAGGTTTACCGGGTGCTGACAGGCAGGTGTATCGGCAGGCGTATCAATCGGTTTAATGGCGGTCGGGATAGAAGCGAAGGTCGCCGGGCCTGTCGTTGGGCCGTCTCTTTCCTGCCCCTGATCTCATTCTTCTGGCTCAGCTGCGCCGGCTCCCCTCCGCCGCCATCGCCCTTGTTGCCGCCATCATTGTCGCCGGCTCCGTTCGCGGCTGATCTCGATGCCTTTACGGCCGGTCTCCATTTCGAGATGAAGGGAGAGTACGAGAGCGCGCTGGCAGCCTATGTCAAAGCGCTCCGCGCCGATCCAGAAAATGCCTATCTCCTGGCCCGCGCCGCCGCCTGCCACATGGAGTTGAAGCAGTTCGATGAGGCGGCCGCGATCGCCTTCCGTTCCCTCGAAGCCGATTCCACCCAGGCTGAGGCGCATTGGATCAGGGGATTGTCACTGGCGCGGTCCAATCTTCTCCAGGAATCTTTGCCTGATTTGGAAGACGCCGTCCGTCTTGAGCCTTCAAAGGATCTCTATCTGGGGAGCCTCATACAAGTTCTCACGGCGGCGGGTCAGATGGATCTGGCGACGGAGACCCTCGAAAGGATCCTAGGAACAGGTTCCGAGTCCTCCCGTTGGCTCTTCCGTCTTGGAATGTACCTGTTACAGCGCAACCATGAATCATCCGCCCTGAAAATGTTTCGCCGGGTTGTACAAAACGATCCACAGAATGCAGAGGCCTGGATCTTGATCGGTGATATTGAGGGCAAATCGGGAAGACCCGCTGAAGGGGCGGAAGCCTATCTTCAGGCTCTGAGATTGCGACCGGAGAGCCCAAAGATCGCGCGGCAGGTTTTGCCTTTATTGATCTTCGAGGAGAAGTGGGAGGATGCCGCCGATGTCTTGAGCCTTCTCAATGACGGAAGCGGCTCCACGGACCAGGAGATGCTGAAACTCGCTCAGTGGCTCCTGAGCCAGAACGAGCCAGCCAAGGCGAAGGCGCTCCTCGAATTCCTGAAAAAAGAGTCGTCCGACAGTTCCGAACTCCGGCGTGTCTGGATGCAAACCCTCATCCTTCAAGGATCGCCGAGTGATGTTTATCGGGCCAGCCGGGATTTGCTCGATCTCGTGCCTGGGGATGCCGAGGGGCTGCGTGTCGGTGCGGCGGCCATGGCTGACTCGGGACGGATCGAAGAATCCCTGGAAATGCTGGGGAATCTTCTGAAGAGGTATCCGAGGGATATTCAGGGATATATGCTCCTCGGAGAAATCGAATCCCGGAGAGATCATTGGGAGGATGCCCTTCAGGCCTTCAGGCTTGTCTTGGAGATCGACTCAACGAGGGTTCGGGCCCTCTTTCAAGAGGGTGTTTCACTGGAACGTCTCGGCCGTTTTGATGAAGCGATCGATACCTTTCAAAGACTCATTGCCATGGAGCCTGATAACCATCAGGCTCTCAATTACATGGGTTACATGTGTATCGATCTGGGGATTCATCTCCCGGAGGCGATGGAGTGGATCAAGGAGGCCCTGGAGATTAGGCCCGATACACCAGCCTATCTCGATAGCCTGGGGTGGGGTTATTATCAATTGAAGCAATATAACGACGCCCTGACCTGGCTGCTGAAGTCGGTTGAGGGAGGTGGAAATGATCCTGAGATCTATCTTCATGTTGCCGGAGTCTTGAAAGAATTGGGCCGGATCGACGAAGCTATCGACTGGGTGCACCGGGTGCTGCGGCACCGTCCCGATCACGTCGGCGCCCTGCAGTTTTTGCAGGATTTGGAGGGGGTTCGGGAGGGCGTCCAGTGAGACCAAGTGAATCGAAACCTATCCGATCCAAAGTCGATCCGCCGGATCTAACTTCCGGGGAACCGGAAGCCGCCGACAAGGTAACAAGTGAGGGACCGGACAAGAGGCCGATGGAACCTGGAAACGCAGCCGATGATATCTTGCAGCTGAACGCCATCGCCGATGAGGATCTCATGGGCGTGATCGTTCAGGGTCGGGAAGACGCCTTTGAAGAATTGGTCCGGCGTTACCGAGGCAAGATTATTAATTTGGTGCACCGCTTCATCAATGACCGCGAGCGGGCGCAGGAGTTATCGCAAGAGGTCTTCCTCAGGGTTTTTGTCCACAGGAAAAGGTATCGGCGCAGTGGGAAGTTCAGCACATGGATCTACACCATCGCCGTTAATCTTGCCAAAAATGAGATTCGGCGAAAGGTAAGGTTGCGGGGCCAAATGAGCCTCGATGCGTTGCTGGAGATGACGGGGGATTCCGCCCCCTTCTTCGCCGACGACCGGCCGAAACCCGATCGTCGAACGCACCAAAGAGAGGTGGAGCGCATCGTTACGACGGCCATATCCACACTGCCCCCGAAGTATCGGGAGGTGCTCATCCTCAGAGATATTCAGCAACTCTCTTACGAGGAGATCGAGCAAGTCGTCGGTATTCCCGGCGGAACGGTAAGGTCACGCATCAATAGAGCGCGCCAGGCGCTCAAGGAACGTTTGGAACCGATTCTGGGAGGAGATAAGGATGCAGTGTAAGAAGGTCATCCATCTGTTCAGCGCATACCTCGACGGCGAGCTGATGATAGAGGAAGAAGATCGCATCGAGCAGCATCTGAACGGGTGCCCCCAGTGCCATGCGGAGTTTGTTAAACTTCGTAATATGGTGAATCTCATGGGGCAGCTTCCCCAAGACGACCCGGGGGAGGCGTTCAGCCAGAGTGTTATGCGGAGAATCCGGACCGCGGGCGACGCGGCGCCTCTGAAGGAGTCCCTGCCATGGGGTGATCGGTTGGCGCAATGGTTCCGTTTTGAGAAAGCGCCGCGACCCATTTTTGGAATGGCGGCGACGCTTGTTTTGGGACTTG
Organism: Candidatus Eisenbacteria bacterium; assembly: GCA_018831195.1. NCBI lineage: Bacteria > Candidatus Eiseniibacteriota > Candidatus Eiseniibacteriota bacterium. The sequence continues at coordinate 172,594 of JAHJDP010000032.1, forward strand.
TTGTCGGCGCCGGTATCTACCAGGTTCTGGGCGGACATCTCACCGGCGAGAGCGATTCAACGCCGGGCGGCGTGATCGCCCGCAGCGAAGCACCCACTTTGGCGGTCGATGGAGATCGTGAGACACCGGTGGTAGGGATGGCGGATGCGGCTGGCGCCGCAGTGATTCAACCGAGCGATTCCCTTGCAAACACGGCTCCGGAATTCGTCCTGGATCCCTACATTATGGAGGATGAGTTGAGGCAGGTCGCTGTTCCACTTTATCCTCGGGGCGTCTTCAATGTTCGCGATGCTTCTCCCAAAGATGATACGATCACATTCTAAAACTCGAGATCCGATCCTCGTAACGAGAGGCTTTCTGGTCTTGCTTTTGGGACTCTTGTCTCTCATTTCGAGCCCGGCCCCTCTCCGGGCTGCCGGCGAGTTAGGATCCACCCTCGATAAAATGCTTGAGGAGATGCAACCGAGTGTTGTGGCCGTGGAGGCGCACCGGCCCCTCTTCTCTTCGAATGCACAGGATCTTAGGAACCGGCGATTGCCGGGCGACTTTTCCCATAAGCTTTTTGTTTCATCCGGCGTTCTCATCGCGGGCGGGCATTATATTGTGACGACCGCTTCAGGCGTCGAATTGGGCGATTCGATCGTCATCCGTTTCCATACGGGGGAGCGTATAGCGGCGCGCCTGCATTATGAAGATCGGCGAATGAACGTCGCCTTAATCGAATTAGACGAGGTTGTCTCCGGAGTCCGAAGCCTGCCGATTCGCGAAATCCCGGATAGTCTTTCGGCGCGGGGGGATTGGGTCGCCGCCTTAGGTTATTCCTCCGGAAATCCCGAACCGGTTCTCACCATCGGGCAGTTTTTTGGGAGATCGTATACTCGCGATGGAGCGACGACGCGGGCTGTTCTGCGGACCACCGTGCCGATCTTCCCGGGAAGCAGCGGCGGACTTCTCGTCGATGCCGATGGGAATTGGATCGGTTTGCTCTCCGGTTCCTGCTACAGACCCGGCGCGGTTCATGATTGTCCCAATGATATCACTCTCGGGAGCGGGCCCCAGGTCGCCCTGGCGATACCGGTTCGCGATGTCCTTGCCGCCGCAGAGCGGCTTGAGGTGGAAGGAAGATCCAGTCGCGCTTTTCTCGGTGTCCGTATCTCAACCGAGGCCGAGTCAAGCGGCGCGGCGCGAGAGGACTCAGCTGAGGGTTATAAAGGTTTAACAATATTCGCCATTCTTGAGGAGAGCCCGGCCGCGCAAGCCGGTCTCCTGGCGGGGGACATTATACTCTCCATAGAAGGAATGCCCGTCAATAATATGGAGACTCTCCGTGATCTCGTGTCTCAGCGGGAATCAGGGATGACGATGAACCTGAAGATTCAAAGAGAGGGCCGTTCCTTCGATCGTACCGTTCAATTGGGGGATCGAAGAATATACGATTTGTTTGCGGAAACGCGTGAACGTGAAATGTTCCAGGAACGGCAAATCCAAACCCAGATCCGCCAGTTAGAACAGCTTTTACAGAGGCTGCGCTCAAGCCCCTATGCCCAAACCAAATCGGTAGAACCGGCGCCGGTTGTGGGCCGGGGAGAGACCGGCCGGCGTTCTCCCTAGCTGTTGAGACCTTCCTGTGCCTCATGGAACAAAGCCCCCTGCGCTGGACCCGGCGGGGGGCTTATGGTAGTTTCCTCGGCGAGTGCAGCAAGGGTGTGAGCCGGGGTCTTCAATAGGATTTTGGAGGGATCGCATGCGGCTGAAAATGGGGATGAGTCTGCTTCTTCTGGGCCTCTTTCTATCGGGCTGCAGCAAACCATTTGAGTTGGCGAAGGGATCGACTCAGAGCGTCAGCCTCTTTACCGTGTGGCAGCGGCAGGATGACCGGGTTGAGTGGATCCGGGAGAGACTCGAAGCGCCGGTCATTGTCGCCATCCGTCCTGAAAGAAACTTCAGTGTCGAGGTGGTTGAACCGAGCGGGTTACCATCCCGCCGGGAATGGCGGACACATATTTTTCTGGAGGATCTCAGCCAGAACGGGCGGATCCGGCAGACCGTGGAGAAAATTCTTGGGAAGGAAGAGCTGGAAAAACTCGCCGCCCTCCCCGCCGGTCATCGGATGCTTCGCGATGTCTGGGCTCGGGGCCAGACCATCCTCATCCTCCATTGCAAGGATCCAGAGGCCTTCCGGGACTATTTGGAGGAGAACGGCGAACAGCTTATGCGGTCGCTCGAAGCGACCGTAACAATCGGTGTTGCAGAAACACTTTACATATCAGGCGAGCAGGAGGGGATGGAGCAATCGATCAGAGATAAGTATCATTTTTCCCTGCGCATCCCGGCGGGCTACAAGGTTTCTGAAGATCCGGAGAACAAGGTTATCCGAATGACATTTGTACGTTACAAGGGTCCCGCTCAGTTTCTCATTCTTCACACCCGGCCTAGAGAGGGTGTTTTTCTTGATCCGGACTGGGCTCTTAAATTCCGGGATGCCTTGGTGGTCCTCTACAACGAGGGGGACCATGTTGAGTTTTCCCGTTCGGTGGGGTGGTTCGAGCCCTTTCAAGGTAATGAGGCGGTGCGGCTGAGGGGCTTATGGCAGAATGAAGAATACAATATGGGGGGCGGGTTTGAGTCGATCCTCTTTTTGCTTGAAGATCAGGCCATTTTTATGGATCTGGCGATCTTCAATCCGACGGGGGAAAAGCTGCCCTATATGAGAGAGCTGCGCGCTATCGCCTCCACCTTCAGAGTCGACGACCGGGAAGGTGACGACCCCTTGTGAAAAAGCTTCAATGCCGGACCGATCCACCTTACACAATCTATGTCGGTCCGCTGAACGATGGGGAGATCCGTGAGGCCCTCTTCGCCTTGGCACGGGAAGAAGAGTGGGCCTCCCCCGCCGTGATCGTGAGTGACAACCATGTCGCCCCGCTTTATGCCGACCGCCTTCAAACCCTCCTCACCGATGCCGGACTGGCCCCAAGCCTCATGACCGTGGAGGCGGGGGAGGGCTCAAAGTCGATGGCGACCTTCGAGGTTCTCTGCCAGTCCTTCCTGGAACGGGGCGTCTGCCGCCGTTCGCCGGTTTTCGCACTTGGCGGTGGTGTTGTGGGAGATCTTGCCGGTTTTGCCGCGGCGACATTCTCGAGAGGGATGCCATGGGTTGTTGTTCCGACCTCCCTTTTAGCTCAGGTAGACAGTTCTGTCGGGGGGAAAGTCGCCATTAATCTCCCGGTGGCCAAGAATATGCTGGGATCCTTTCACCAGCCCCGGATGGTCATTGCTGATCCGAACTGCCTCAAGACCCTTCCAGAGAGGGAGTACCTGAGCGGTTTGGCGGAAATCCTGAAATCGGCGATTGTGGGGGATCGAGAGTTATTGACCCTCCTGGAGGAGAGAGGGCAAGCTATTCTGGATCGAGAGGTCCAGCTTCTAGAGGGGGTTGTCGACGCTTCCCTGAAGGTCAAATGCGACGTAGTAGAGAGGGACGAAAAGGACTATGGTCACCGTCATGTTCTGAACCTTGGACATACCTTTGGGCACGCCATCGAGGCGGTCGCAGGATACGGCCGGTGGCTCCATGGAGAGGCTGTGGCGGTGGGTCTGTGCGCCGCCCTCTGGTTATCCTGGCGCATGGGTTCTCTGTCTGAGGAGGCCATCCTAAGAATCGAGAACCTCTTGACTCAATGGGGGTTACCCGTGAGGGCCTCCGGGCTCGATCCCGCCGAAGTGGAAAAGGCCATGGGGTATGATAAGAAATTTACGCGGGGCCGACAACGGTTCGTTCTTATAGAGGATTGGGGAAGACCGGTCATTGTCCCGGATCCGCCCCGTGAACTCGTGAGAGAAACCATCCGGCGCATGGTCTCGGCATAGGGGGGTGATGCTTGAAACGTGTTTTGGTGCTCCTGGGACCCAATCTAAATATGGTGGGCCGCCGTGAGCCTGGGATATATGGCGAGATCTCGATTGAGACCATAATGAAGGATTTGACCGGCGAGGCGGAGAAGCTCGGGATCCGTCTGGAGGTTTTTCAATCAAATCATGAAGGGGTTCTCATTGACCGTCTTCAGGAGGCCCAAGGTATCTATGATGGAATCTTGTTGAATCCAGGGGGATATTCACATCAAAGTATAGCCCTTCGGGACGCCGTGGCGGCTTGCGGAGTGAGTGTCATTCTAGTTCATTTATCCAATACTTGGGCGCGCGAATCGTATCGCCACCAGGATATTGTCGGATCGGCCTGCCATGGTGCGGTGATTGGCTTGGGACGTGTGAGCTTCTCCGCTGGATTGTGGGCCCTGTACCGTTTGTCGGAGGAAAGGCCGGGCTAACGGCATTTCCAGAATTTGAAGGAGGAGGGGCGATGGCATCGACCGGTGATTTTCGCAACGGGATGATGGTAAAAATCGATGGGGATATCTGTAAAATTGTTGATTTTCAGCATGTGAAACCGGGTAAGGGGGGGGCTTTTGTCCGCACCAAACTGAAAAGAGTGGTTTCCGGTGCTGTGATCGATAGAACCTTCCGGGCCGGTGAGAAGGTCGAGGAGGTCCGGGTTGAACGACACAAGATGCAGTATACCTACCGCGATGGCTCACACTTTCATCTCATGAATCTGGAAACCTATGAAGAGGTCGTGATGGATGAGGCCGCTATCGGCGATGACGCCAAATATCTTAAGGAAGGGACCGAGCTGGATCTTATGATGAGTGATGATGGTCCTCTCGGCATGGAGCTTCCGACCTTTGTTGTCCTCGAGGTGACGGAAACTGACCCCGGATTTCGTGGTGACACAGCCTCAGGAGGCGGAAAACCGGCCACGATGGAGACGGGATTGGTCGTTCAAGTGCCGCTTTTCATCGAAGTTGGAGAACGCCTTAAGATCGATACCCGCAGCGGTGAGTATGTGGAGCGGGTGAATCCGTGAATCGGCCTTCCTTGACCATGTGAACTGCTGCTGGAGGGATACGGGATGGATGTCGAAGAATTGAAGAGACTCATCCGTTTGGTGGAAGAGAGCCAGATCGACGAATTGGAGATCCGGAAGTTATGGTCCCGCGTCCGGATCACTAAGGCGGGAGCCCTGGGCCTCCATCCGTCTCGAGCTGACGGAGGCGGGTGCCCAGCCAGTGAGCCGATGGTTGTCTCGGTGCCATCAATCGTCACGCCGGCCGCGCCGGCGCCGGTCGGCAAAGAGCCGGAAGTGGATGAGGGGCTGGTACCAATTGTATCCCCTATTGTGGGTACGTTTTACCGAGCTCCGTCGCCTGATGCCGCGCCCTATTCGGATGTCGGCACAAGGGTCTCCCCGGGTCAGGTGGTCTGCATTGTGGAAGCGATGAAGCTGATGAACGAAATCGAAGCAGAGGTTTCCGGCACGGTTGAGCGCATTCTCGTTGAGAACACGCAACCGGTGGAATTCAACCAGCCTCTCTTTCTCGTTCGTCCAGACGCTTCCTGAGCCGCGGTAAGGAAGGAGGCTACTTGAGCCTGAGGAATCTTTTGGAAGTGATGATGGAGAAAGGGGCATCTGATCTCCATCTCAAAGCCGGATCCCGGCCGGTTATTCGTATTGATGGACTTCTTCATAATACCGACTATCCCGTGCAGACTCCCGAATCGGTTGAGGAAATCTCCATGGAAATCCTCAAACCGAGCCAACAGGAGGCGTTGAGGGAAGAACGGGAAATCGATTTAGCTTTCGGTGTGCCCGGATTGGCGAGATTCCGTTGCAATATCTATTTTCAAAGAGGATCACAAGCCCTGGCGATCCGTTTTGTTCCGCTTGGGGTGCCTTCGTTGAGTGAGCTGAATCTTCCTCCGATCGTGGAAAATCTGGCCCTGTTGCCGCGCGGTCTGGTGCTCGTCACCGGCACCGTCGGCTCTGGGAAATCGACGACCCTCGCCGCCATGATCGATTTGTTAAACCGAACGCAATCGAGGAATATCATTACAATTGAGGACCCGGTTGAGTTTTTGCATCGGGATGACCGTTGCATTATCAACCAGCGGGAAGTTGGACAGGATACACCGAGTTTTGCCGCGGGGTTGAAACATGTTCTTCGCCAGGATCCCGATGTCATCATGCTGGGTGAAATCCGGGATTCGGAGACAATGTCGGTGGCCCTTATGGCGGCTGACACGGGCCACCTTGTCTTGTCCACGCTGCACACTGTCGATGCGGCCCGCACCATCAACCGTGTTCTGTCGTTTTATCCGCCCGATCAGCATCAAGAGGTCCGGTATCTTATGGCGCAGACTCTCGCGGGCGTCGTGAGTCTGAGGCTGCTCCCGAGAAAAGACAGCGCGGGTCGGGTTCCCGCCGCCGAGGTCTGTATCGCCACTCCGACGGTTAAAGAATATTTGATGGATGCCGCCAAATCGAATCGCATCTATGAGGCGATGGCGGAGGGCTCGAACACATACGGCATGCAGATATTCGATCAGTCCCTTATGAAACTTTACTCTGAGGATCTGATCGGCTTGGATGTGGCTTTGCGCAACGCTACCAACCCGACTGAGTTCAGACTCCGAGTCGCTGGAATCGAATCGGCGAGTGATGGGACTTGGAGGGGATTTCAGAAGGGGGCGGATAATCCGGAAGGGATGAAGGAGAAGAAGTCCCAGCACTTCGATTTTGATTCCTAGGGGATGGGACACCATCCGCGCTGAAGGAAACCCGGCACCGCCAAGGAGGGCGACGAATGTTTAAAAAGATCCTGGTGGCCAACCGGGGTGAAATCGCCGTTCGTATCATTCGGGCCTGTCATGAGCTGGGTATCGAAGTGGTCAGTGTTTACTCCGAGGGAGATCGGGACTCGCTTCATGTCCGACTGGCCGATGAAGCGGTCTGTATCGGCCCGGCCCCAAGCCGCAGCAGTTATCTCAACACCACCGCCATTATCAGCGCCGCCCTCGTCACACGGTCGGAGGCCATTCATCCCGGCTATGGATTTCTTGCTGAAAACGCCAATTTTTCCGAAGCCTGCGAGCAATCCGATCTCGTCTTCATCGGACCGCGACCCGAGGCTATTCGCTTGATGGGTGACAAGGCGATGGCCCGGAAGGCGATGCAGGAAGCCGGCGTTCCTGTTGTTCCGGGAAGCGACGGTATCATTGAATCGCTTGAGCAGGCCCGTAACGTAACCCAGAAAATGGGCTTTCCCATGATTATGAAGGCGAAGGATGGGGGCGGTGGCAAGGGGATGCGGATTGTCTGGAGTGAATCGGAACTGGAGTCTGCCTTCGCAATGGCCACAGCGGAAGCTGAGGCGGCCTTCGGCAGCGGTGCTATGTATATGGAACGATTCCTCGAAAAACCCCGGCATGTAGAGATCCAGGTTGCGGCGGATTCGGAGGGGAATGTCGTCCATTTTTATGAAAGAGATTGTTCTATTCAGCGGCGGCATCAGAAGCTGCTTGAGGAGTCGCCTTGTCCGATTCTCACCAAAGAGAAGCGCGCACAGCTGACCGATACGGCGGTTCGCGGCGCCCAGGGAATCGGGTATTCCAGTTTGGGCACCATGGAATTCCTGCTCGATGAGGACGGCAGTTTTTATTTTATGGAGATGAATACACGGCTTCAGGTTGAACATCCCGTCACCGAAATGATAACGGGAAGGGACCTTGTTCGGCTTCAGATTTCGATCGCCGCGGGAAATTCCTTGCCGTTCCTGCAGCAGGATATTCAATTGAGCGGACACGCCATTGAATGTCGGATCAACGCCGAGGATCCCCGCCGCAATTTTCGTCCGGTTCCGGGCCCGATCCGTTTCTTTCATGCGCCCGGAGGGCCGGGTGTGAGGGTTGATTCACATTTGTACAGCGGATACAGTGTTCCATCCCACTATGATTCTCTCTTAGCGAAGATCATTGTTAAAGATGATGAGCGTGGCGCGGCGATTGCGCGGATGAAAAGAGCCCTGGATGAGCTGGTGATCGAAGGCATACCGACAACAGCGACCTTCCATATCGATGTGATGCAAAATGAAGATTTTATCATCGGGAAAAATGTCGATACCGGATTCCTTCGGAAGTACATGCCACAATATGATTCGAGCCGGAAAAAAGAGTGACCGTATCCTGATTATCTGTGAGCCCGCCAAAGCAGGAAGAGACCGATTATAGAAAATGTGATATTCCCAAGCCATGCCGAAAGAAGGGGTGGGAGGGTGGCATGATACCCGAAGGCCTGTCCGACCCGGATGAAGGCGAAGTAGGCGAAACCCAAAAAGAGCGAGAGGCCGACTCCCAGTGCGACATTGCCTCCCCGCCTGTTGCGGAGCGAGAGAACCGATCCCAGTAACACCATGACCAGACTGCTGAACGGGAATGATCCCCGTATGTGATAATTGACCTCATATTTCTGGACCCGCACGCCCCCCTCGCCGAGACGGCAGATATATTGACGCAACTGTGTACGGCTCATGTAGAGCGGATCACCTTCCGGCCGCGCAAAATCTTCGGGTCTTTCCTCAAGGCGGGAATCGGCATATTTGTTGAAACGGACCCCGATTTCCTGCTCTTCTAAAAAGCGACGCAGGATACCGGTGCGGAATTCCCAAATCTCATTACGCCAGGTGGCGCGCTGGGCGTCCAACCGCCACTCCAATTCCTGGGCGCCCTTCTTGGGATGCTGAACGGAAACAGTTCTGAGAATTTTGGTTGGGGCTTCATACGAAGCCGCCAGATAGATCCGGCCCATGTGGCCGAGAAGGAGGATATCGCTGCGGCTGGCGCCCGATGTATGCTGGCGTCCGCGGATCTTGGTTCGATAAAGCTCTTCTTGCATGCGCGTCGTGTTCGGTGTCACCTGTTCGTTGATCAGCAGGGTCCCGACGGAAATGGCCGCCCCGGCCACAAGAAGCGGAGCGAGGATACGCAAGGGTGTGAATCCGGAGACCTGCATCGCGGTCAGCTCTCCCCATTTTTTAAGCTGGCCGAGGGAGAGAACGGCTCCCAACAACAGCGCGATGGGGATGACCTCGATGATGACCAGGGGAAGCCCAAAGAGGTAATACTGAATAACCACAGGGATAGAGGCTTTGTGATCGATAAATATATCGATTTTTTCGAAAAGATCGACGATGACAAAAATGCCGACGAAGGCGACGAATCCGATGGTGGAGAAGAGTAGAAACTCTCTCAGAAGATGTCGATCAAGGATTTTCACCGTGTGGCCTACTTCCCCGTACCGAATGCGCATGTCTTCCAGGTCAGATAGATGCCCAACAAACCCAGAATAATATTCGGCAGCCACATCGATACCCAAGGAGGCAAGATAGCCCGGTCCGCCAATTGTTCTCCTCCCACAAGGGCCAGGTAGTAGAAAAGGAAGAATCCGACGCTGATGAATCCCGCCGCCATGCCGCCCCTCCGCGATTGAATACCTAATGGAGCCCCCAAGAGAACAAAAATGATACAGGCGGCCGGAATCGAAAATTTCTTCTGTATCTCAACTTTGAACTGAGCGATTCGTTTTCCGGTGGCGAGAACCTGCAGCTCCTTTCGGCGCGCTTCCTCAACCCAGCGCCTTTGCTTCGGCCCCACCATCGAATCGGGCAGGACCGATTGGACCGTTGCGGGGCGCAACCAGGGGATCCATCGCAGCAGCCTGGGAAGCGGCTTTGGCGCTGGGCCCGGCAGCTGGCGAAAATCGGTGAGCCCAAGCGTGGCCAGAGCCGTGTCCCGCTCCGCTTCATATTGACCCGCCTCGGCATGCAGCTCTTCTATCTTTTCTACCATCATCGGGATCGACATCTCCCGTTGACCACGGGACCGGCGCACCGGGTTGGCTTGCCCCCGTTGGGAATTGTCGGTGATATTCATGGTTTGCCTTTCGAAGTGCAGGCGCCGGTATGTCGTGCCGCCTCCCTCGGCCTGAGCCTCATGAACCTCGCCGTCTTCCAATTCAAGGACAAGAATTCCCTGCTCCGGCTTGTAATGAAGAAAACCCTGTTTGGCCAGAATGGTCCGGGGCTGGGTCGAGCCCATGGAAGAATCAAAAATCATAACCTGCTGCATCCTTCCCGATCGGTCATCAAGCCGGCTGATAAACAAGGTGTAACCTGGAAAGTCGTCGATGAAGACTCCTTCCTGAATCTGTGCCGTTGGTCGGGTTTTGTTGACTTGTACGATGAGGTTGGCGAAGGCATGATTTGTATCGGGTAGTATGTAATTATTGAAGAGCGCCAGGGCGGCGGCAATGATCACGGAAAGGATCAGGGAAGGCATGATAATCTGGGTGAGAGAGACACCCCCGGCTTGGAGGGCCAGAGCTTCGTTGTCCTGAGCCATCCTGCCGTACGTCATCAGGACGCCGACGAGAACGGCACAGGGTACGCTGAGGGCCAGCATCCACCCGAGTCCCAAAATATACATCCGGGCCACGGTGAGAAAGGGGATCCCCTTGCCGATGAAGAGATCGAGGTAGTCCAGCAGAAAATCCATCGATAGGAGCGCGGTCACAACGCCCAGCCCGAGCAGGCTCGGCCAAATGAGGGATCGGATGACGTAGCGTTGCAGGATCGTCACGAAACCCCTTTCCAGCGGTTCGCTCGCGGCTGAAAATCCGCCCGGTGGATGACTTTTGAACTTTTCCCCAACCCCAGAGTATAGAATGCGGGGCCGGAAGGGAACCGAGTCCTTGAACCCTCTAACCTTATCGCTGTTCCGGAGATGACCGGTAGTATTCACTACAAAAAATGGGGCCGCAAGGCCGGTCTAGTTGGGATCATCACGGGTATCTGCCTGTTGATATTCTTCGGACTATCGCAGGGGCTACCTCAAGAAATGATTCCCGCACCGGATCAGCTGGCGCCCGGTGTCTTATCGGGGGACTCAACAGAGGTTGATACCCTCGAAATGTCGGCGGAGGGAGAAATCTCTTCGGCTCAGGATACCGCAGAGCCCGATTCTCTCCCGGCGCCGATCACGGCCGCCATGGACCCCCTGATGGGCCCACCGGTTGCTTTGATCCCGGAGTCCGCCGATGCACTCCCGGCGCCGATCACGGCCGCCATGGACTCCCTGATGGGCCCACCCGCTCCTATGCTTCCCGATTCCCTGCCGGAGATAACGGTGACCGTCGCGCCGAAAGCTCTTCCCAGTCCAAGGGCCGGAACAGATGTGGAGACCATCCAAGCCGAAACCTTTGAAGGAGACAGCTTGAAAATAAGTCCCCTCTGGGACTTTATTCCCCGGTGGCATCCAAGTGATGATCTGCTGTTTTTCCGAATCTATAGAACGAACCGGGCGCGCGCTTTTATTTTGGATACCCTCGGACTCTATCATGAGAAGTTTCCTGTTTCAGACACGACAGGTTTTTCTATCATTTTCCCCGAAGATATGGGGATTAGGGATCGCGAACGGACGACCACTCAATATGCGCCGGATATCAACAACCGGACCATCGTGCGATACAAACTCATCCGCGATGTCGCCCTCGGCCTCAGGATTCAGGAAACATATGATCAATATCTCGAGAGATTGACCCGCCTAACGATCCACAAGATCTGGAGAGAAGAGGTCAAAAAGACGCTGGCGGAGCAGGCTGATCTGGGAAGCAAAGCCGGATTGGTGAAAATCGACCTGCCGGTCGAGGTCCCATCGCAACTCTCTCCCATCTTTGGAAAGGGGAAACCGAATCTTTCGGTTCGGGGAAGCGAGAAGATCTCTATCGGCGGAACATCACGCTGGCATCCCAACCGCCCCGTCAACGAGTTCCAACGGAGGGAATCCAAATTTCCACAGCTGGATATGAAGCAGGAATTGAACCTGCGCCTTTCGGGAAATATTGGAGACAAGGTTTCCGTCGACGTCGATCAAAACAGCGCGGCGGTCACGCCCCTCGAAAACCGGATCAAGATCCACTACACCGGTTATGAGGATGAGATCATCCAGCGGGTTGATCTTGGAAATACAAGTCTCAGCCTTCCCGGAACCCGTTACGTCTCCTACGGCGGCAGCCACCAGGGGCTCTTTGGAATTAATGCCCAGGCCAAGATGGGGGATGTGGGGCTGAATATGATTCTCTCAAAGCAGGAAGGAGAGACGGCCTCGAAAACGGTGACCCGATCCAGTGAAATGACGACGATTTTGATCAAGGATTTAAATTATCAGGGGAATCAGTATTTCTTCTTTAGCGACCCGAATTTGAATCCAACCAATATTGATGCCAACTCAGTCTTTGTCTTCGTTGACGACGCCAATGGGTATAACAATACACAGACCGGCGCCATTCATGGATTTGCGACATTAGACGGATCATATGATCCACAGAACCCGACTGCCGGCGCGGTTTATGAAGGAGATTTTGATCAACTTCATTTGAAAGATGATTTCCTCCTTCAGACCGACCTCTACTTCGGCCACATGGTTCTCATCCTGAACCAGCCCCTCAGTACAGATGATGTTCTGGCTGTTATGTACAAGACGACCAGCGGATTCCAAGTGGGCGGCATCGACGGTGATAGGCTCATCGCGAAGATGATCCGGCCCTCGCGCAGTGATTCGGACTATGATCTTACCGATTTGACATCCGGCGTGTGGGCTTCAACGCGCCATCTGGAAATGAAGAATATTTATTGGCTCGGCGGCCGCGGCATTCTCGAGGAAAGCCTCGAGATAAAGGTCCGCCGCGAGCTGACCTCCGGTCAGCAGATTGATCCGTGGAAGGAAGGACGCTTCAGCTATCTCCAGATCCTCGGCGTCGACCTGCTGGAGCAGACAGGAGCCTCATCATGGGAGCCCAGCCTGGAGGGGGATGATATCGTCGATCCTCAATGGATCGATCCGGAGGGGGGATTCATCATCTTCCCCACGCTTCGGCCTTTTGATCCAAGTCCGGCGGATAGCCTGCGGATGTACGGTCCCGGGGGAATCATGGCGTCGCAAGGCGTCAATCCTGATTCGATCCCGATCCTGGCTCCATCTGTCAGAAATTCCGATGTCTATGATGCGAAGGCATTCGATGATGATCCCCTGACCCACAGCAAGTTCTACCTCGATGTGACCTATCGCAGCCCCGTCACAAGCCTTCAAATCGACGCCTTTAACATTATTGAAGGGTCTGAGGTGATTACCTCAGGCGGCCGGACGCTGTCCCGGGATCGGGATTACCGGATCGATTACCTGACCGGTGATATCGAGATCCTGCCCGCGGCGAATCTGTCGGAAGATGATGAAATCAAGGTCAATTATTCGACGATCCCCTTCGCCGGGGGAGCCGATAAATCTCTGTTCGGTTTCGCCGCGGCTTACAAACCGGAGGGCTCCCCTCTCGCGCTTTCCTCAACCTGGGTTTTTGACAGCCAGGGATCACAGGATCGAAGACCACGATTGGGGCAGGAGCCCCGAAGGACCGCCGTCGGCGAGCTGGCCATGAGCTACCAAACATCACCCTGGTTCCTGACCTCCCTGATCGACGCCCTCCCCGGTGTTGATGCGCGGGCGAGAAGTTCCCTCTCGATAGACGCCGGAGTGGGGATGAGCATGCCCAATCCCAATACAAAAAACCGCCTCTACCTGGATGACTTTGACGGCACCAACGAGACTCAAGATATCTCCGTCAACCGGCAGGCTTGGCGGCCCTCATCGATCCCGCAGGGTGTCTTCGGAGAGAATGAAACAGAGAGGGCGGGAAAGAGGGGCGAGATTTGGTTCTACTCGCCGTTGAATGTTGTTCATGAGGGGAATCTTCAGCCAACCCTTAAAGAAACGGAGGCCGATGACAGCAAGACGGTTCTGGAGATGAAAATATTCCCTTATGGCACGAGCGATGAAGATCGATTCACTTCTTGGAACGGGGTGACGCAGGCGATCTCCCGCCGGGACATTGATCTTTCACAAGCTCAATTTCTCGATGTCTGGATAAATGATAAGCACCAGTACCAAGAGGGTGTGGATCCCTCAACCTACCGGCAGGGTGTTCTGCATCTCGATTTCGGGATTGTAAGCGAGGACGCCGTCTGGAAGCGCCGGAATCCGAGATCCGACGATTTTATTTTCGCTAACAACCCGGCTGAGCCGCCGAATCTGGAGCTGGACACAGAAGACAAAAACCTCGATGGGCAGCTCGATCAATCTTCTGGTGAGGGGGAGGATACGGGGCTTGACGGGATACCCGATGGACAAGCCGGAGATGACCCTTTTGATGATTGGAGTTTTGATAAAGAGGATCGCCAGGACGACCCCTGGATCTATGGACATGTGAACGGTACGGAGAAAAATGGCCGTCTGGATACGGAGGATCTGAATGGCAATGGCCTTCTTAATCAGAGTGAGGCCTACTTTGAATTTACCATTCCATTGGATGATACGACGATTGTCGAGACCGATATCTATCGTGATTTCGGCGGCGGCCGGTGGGTCGATGAAACAAATGCTTGGAGGCGTGTGCGGATTCCAATCAGCGCCGCCGCAGATACGATCGGTTCGGCGGCATGGAATAAAATACAGCATGTTCGTCTTTGGACGGAAGGTTTTAGAGACACGACCAATTGGATTCAGGTCGGTGGGATCCAGATGATTGGAAACCGGTGGCTCGATGATCCGATCCTGAAGGCCGATGGAGATGTTGTCAGCGATAGCTTCCTTAATGCAAATAACGAAGCCTTTTTCCCCGGTGTTCTCAATAACAAGGAAAACAGCGATATTTATACGCCGCCCTTTAAAGTTCGAGTTCAAAACGGAGTCGATGAGCGTGAGCAATCCTTGACACTGGAAATGCGAAATATGCCCCCGGGTCACTCCGCCCAGGTGTACCGCACCTATGCCAGGGGCCAGGATTTCATAACCTATTACGAGACGATGGAGTTTTATCTCAACCGGCGGATGGAGCAGGAGAGCGCCGAGGTCGATTTTTACATTCGATTGGCCAAAGATGTCATCAGCGATACGACAAACTATTATGAATACCGCATTCCAGTTAAACGTGGGTGGGAGTTGATCACCGTTCCCTTGGCCGATCTGAGCGCACTGAAACTTGTTCAGGATTCCACGGAGTATGTCGAGCGGATCCTGCCCGACGGTGGTATCGTCAGCATGAAGGGCAAGCCGACTCTTACCAGCGTGGGCCGCATCGCCATGGGTGTTCGGGTGCAGGGTGATACGATGGTCGAGCAGGGAAATGTCTGGGTCGATGAATTGCGTCTGACAGGTGTCCGGAGGGATACGGGGATCGCCGGAAGGTTCAGCCTTTCCGCCAAGCTGTCCGATGTCGCCGAGGTGAATTTGAACTATGAACGCGCCGACGCCGACTTCCTCCAGGTGGGCTCCCCGAAGGGATCCGGCTTCACGAGGACATTGACCGGGCTCAATTCGCGAATCAATATGGAACGCTTTATCACGTGGTCCCGCCTGGTTCTGCCGGTCTCGTTCGGATTTCAACAGGACAAGAGAGTTCCAAAATACAGGGTCAACAGCGATATCGAATTGAGGGGGCAGGAAACCGACCGGGATATCTCCGAATCCGCGACTCGGAATTTCCAAATGCGGATCAGCCGCGTGCGGACCGATAATCCATTACTGAAGTATACCATTGATGCCATGTCGGGGAGTTATACATATAATTGGAGTGGGAAAAGCGAACCGTTGAGCCAGGATACGACGCGATCATCACAATACAGCTTTTCCTATGCGCCGCAGGTTTCATTCCGGGGCTTGAAAGTATATAAGAATACGATGTTCAATCCCGTACCGACGAGTTTCGGGATCACATCCAGTTACCACAAAAGCGAATCGGTCCGATACCAGAGGATCAACAGTGATTTGGCACAAGATTATGAGCGTCTTGACCGCCAGGCGAAACAGAAATCGGCCGCATTGAGCACCTCTTTGGGCTTCAAACCGATCGGTCCGATAAGTTACTCACTGAGCTCCAGCCGGGATCTTATGGTGAAGGAAAAGATGCCGATTCTCGGTTTAGCGTGGGGACGCGAAACATCGAGAAAAGAACAGGTCTCGGCGAGCACATCAGTCAGGTTCTTAAGCTTTCTACTGGGACCCAAGATTACTCCGTCGGTAAGCTTCACCGGGCAGTCGACCCTTGATCTCAACCGGCCCGGCAATGCGGGGGACAGTCTCGGTGTACGGATTAATACATTGAGAAATTCCCGATCCACATCTTTGTCGGTGCGTTTTCCGATTAAGGAGCTCTTCGCCCGGTTCTCCGGAGGCGGTTCTTCAAAAAATTCAATTCAGGAAGGCAGAGATAAGGGCGGAGGCCAGGATAGAAATGAAGAAGATGATGAAGAAACGCAGGTTGGGGATGGGGGAACAACGCAGACCCGGCAGCGCAAGCGATCGGGTCCCTCGCCGCTCGCCAGGCTGCTCACTGTCGGTAATCTCAATGCCTCTTACAGCAAAAACCTGAGTACGAGCTACAACAGGGCTCAAGGCATACCTGATTTTATCTATCGGCTGGGCTTAACCAATGATCCCGGCAAGAGCGTTAAACAGTTGGATGGAGCGACTTCCTTAACAGGGGATGGGGATAATCTATCCCTGAAGACCGATTTTACCTTCATGAAAGAAGTCCGGGTCTCGACGAGTTATCAAAGAAACAATACCGACACACGTCAGATCGGAGGCGTCAGCCATTCAAAGAAGACAACCTGGCCCGAACTTGACATTGAATGGGGTTCTCTCCACAAAAAAATCAAGTTTCTCGCCGATCACCTGCCGAAGACATTGAGGGCTTCAACGAAATACAGAAAGGACCTGAGCGAATCGGGAACCGGAACTACGGGTAGGGATCGGATGGAGACGACCACAAACTGGTCTCCCCTTCTCAATCTCAGCACGACACTGTCCAACGGTGTTCAGTTGCAATTCAATTCTTCAAAGCGCAATATCAAATCCGAGCAGTTCACTCCATACAAGACGGTTACAAATTCGAATTCCCGCCAATTTTCCCTGGATCTCAGTAAATCGATGAGGATTACCCGGGAGGTCAAAGTCCCACTTACAGGCAACGTGAAAAAGGTTCAATCAAAGCTGGACATGACCCTGGGATTGGAGTTCCGTGAAGAGAAGAGTCAAACGGGAACCAATATCCTCAGGAATCTGGCATCGGCCGAGGTCAACACGCGTGGGAGTTATGAATTTACAAAGAGCATTCGAGGAGAGGGTCGAATCTCAATCGGCAAAGATATCGACCGCAAGAGTGAGACGAATACCGCATGGAATGTCAGTGTCTTCCTTTCGGCTAGTTTTTCTTTCTAGACTTCTCCCATCTCCGGTTCGAATCCAGCTGGCGATTCTTGGGTTGTCTCTTTTGGGCGGGATTTGTTCAACACAGGCCCAATCGCCCCCTTTCTCAGGTGATCTGGCACTGCTTTTTATTGAGGAACAGGTCGCCTTTGGACCCCGCGTGCCGGAATCGGACGCCCACCGGCGGACTCTGGATTGGATGGAGCGCAAACTCGACACAGGCGGAGGATTGTACTTTCGACAACAGTTTGTGGCTTCCAGGGGCGAGAGAGAGCCTCTTGAGTTGACGAATGTCATAGCGCGATTCGGTCCCTTGCGGGATGGGGGGCTTCTCATCGGGGCCCATTGGGACAGCCGGCCTTGGGCCGATAGGGATCCCGATTCGACCCATCACGAGACACCGGTGCCAGGGGCCAACGATGGAGCCTCTGGAACGGCGGTCCTCCTCGTCCTCGCCGATATCCTCGGGAGGTACCCGCCGCCCATCCCGGTCACACTCGTCTTTTTCGATGGGGAGGATCTGGGGAGACCGGGAGCCGAGGAGGATTGGCTCTTGGGATCGAAATATTTCGCGGCATACTGGCCCGTCGACCGGCCCCAGGTCGCCTTGGTGATCGATATGGTCTGTCGTTCTGATCAACTCTATGACCGGGAGGGGATGTGTCAGGCCACCTCACCGGAAGTTTACGGGCTTCTGGAATCGATCGAAGAATCCTTGGGATATTTCCTGCTGAGCCGCCAGGTCCGCGACCCTATCACCGATGATCACTTGCCCCTCCTTCAGGCCGGGATTCCCACCGGACTCCTAATCGGCTTGGAGGACCCTGATTGGCATACTCTGAACGATCTGCCCGGGAACTGTTCGGCAGAAGCCCTCCAACAAATGGGTTCCCTACTTGTAGAGATGGTCTATGGGAGCTATCTTCACTAGAGATTCTGCTCAGAAAAGCTGTTGTCCGTAAGATCTAACTGGGTGTAATCTTTGGGACGGGAGTGGACCGTTGTTGTCCACTCAGATTTGTATGGGCCGGAGGCCGTCTCAGGAGCGGCAACGGGCCATAGAACGGGGAGGAAAAGGGGTGACAAGCCAGGAACTCGAACGGCTCGCCCGGCCTCTCCTCGAAGAGCTGGGCTTTGAATTGGTCCAAGCCACGGCCAGTCGCACCCGGTTTCGGCATTCTTTTCGCATTTATGCGGATAAGGACGAGGGGATCGCGCTAAAGGATTGCGCCTTCTTGAGCCGGACAATTTCTCAGGTGCTGGACCAGGATCCGATATTGGCAGGGGCTTATTCGATAGAGGTTTCTTCACCGGGAATGCAGCGTCCGGTGAGGACTCTCGAGCACTACCTGCGTTTTCGTGGTGAAAAAGTGCACATAATGCTGAAAAGCCCCAGGGATGGGGGGCGGCGCCGTTGGAAGGGTCAGATCATCGACGTTGAAGATCAGATGATTCGGATTTCTCTCGGAGATGACAAAGAGGAGCGTTTCCGACTCGAGGAGATCCAGGAAGCACATTTGGAGCTGGATCCGTGGAAAAGAAAAGACCCCGAGGAAAACGTCGGGGTGAACGATACAGGTTTGACCCCTAAAAACGGAAATAAGAACGGAAAGGAGCGCTAAGCGCGGCCATGAGTTCAGAGATGTTGGACGCCCTAGAGATCATCGCCAAAGAAAAGGGTGTGGACCGGGATTATCTCCTGGAAACCCTACAGGAAGGTCTCCTCGGGGTAGCTGAAAAACGCTTCCGGAAAGCCGTTCATGTCGAAGTCGACGTCGATCCGATCACGGGCAGTATTCGGATTATCGTTCATAAGAGGGTGACGGAAGTGGCCCTGGATCTGACCTGCGAAATCGATCTTGAAGACGCACGAATGATTCGTTCGGGTGTCTCTGAGGGAGATGTTGTTCCGGTTGAAGTCTCCCTTGATGATTTTGGGCGCAATGCCGTTTCCGCCGTGAAACAAGCCCTGGTTCAGAGAGTCCGCGAAAAGGAAAGGGCTCTGGTTCACGACGAGTATTATGCGAAGATCGGCACCATTCTTTCGGGGACGGTCCAGCAGGTCGACCGCGGCAGTATCATTTTTAAAGTCGCCCGGACCGAGGGGATTGTTCCATCCGCAGAGAATATTCGCAGGGATCGTCCAAAGATCGGTGATCATCTGCGGGCCCTGCTCGTTGATGTGGACCGAAATGCACGGGGGCCTCAACTCATCCTTTCACGGACGCGCCCCGAATTCGTCCTAAAACTCTTTGAGCAGGAGGTACCGGAGATATTCGAGCGGGTTGTGGAAATCCGCGGTATCGCCCGGGAACCCGGCTCCCGTACAAAGGTGGCGGTTGTCTCCCACGACGAACGGGTTGACCCCGTGGGAGCCTGCGTCGGCGTGAAAGGATCCCGCGTCCAAAACATTGTAAAAGAATTGGGCGGCGAAAGGGTTGATATCGTGCCCTACAGCAGCGATGCTGTGGTCTTCGTCAGCCGCGCCCTGAGTCCGGCGAGGGTGCTCGATGTTAAATGGGATGAAGAAACCAAGTGTGTTCGAGCGGTTATTCCGGATGACCAGCTGGCATTGGCCATGGGCCGGGGAGCACAGAATGTTAAACTGGCTCACCAACTCACCGGTTTCACTATTCATTTGATTAGCCAGCGCCAGGCGGAAGCGATGCGGGATCGGTCGGGGCAGACCGATATCGATCTGGACCAGCTGACGAAGGAGCTGGGACCGAAACTCGTTGAGAAGCTGATACGCGAGGGCAAGGAAACTCTTCAGGACGTCATGGCGACACCGGTGGAAGAGTTCATGGAAATTCCGGGTATCGGTGAGAAAACGGCGCAGAAACTCCTTACCCTGGCGGCGCATCTGCTGGAAGAGAAGGCGCGTCAGCTCCAAGAAGAAGCAGAGGAAGAAGGGGCTGCCGATGACGGGGCTGATGTTGAAGAAGCGATGGAAGAGGTCGACCTGCCCGGCGCTCTGATTGTGGATCAGGCCGGTGTCACGCCGGTTTCGAGCAATGAGCTTGAGGAAGGCGACTTGTCAGGCGAAGTCCCCAAAGCTGGGGATTCGGATGATGATGTGGAAGATAGTGAGACAGAGGGTGATGCCGAGGAGAATTCCGATGAACTAGATCAAGAGGATGAGGATTCACCCAAGACTGATTAGGACTCTCCTTCTTCGAATTCAGTTTGTTGAGACGGATATCGGAAGGGGAACGGGGGTTTAGTGATTATTAAGAAGACACGTATCTTTCAGCTCGCACGGGAACTCAGGATTTCTAGCGAAGCCCTAATGCATATTATCGAATCGCTCAATCTTGGAGACGAGGTCAAGAGCCATATGGCATCCGTCGACGCGGATACCGTGGCGAAGATTAAGGATCATTTCCAGAACGAGAAGGCGGCGGTGAAGGAAGCTCAGCGCCGCAAGGTGCGTATCGGCGGCATCGGTGTCGTCTCCCCCGTGAAACCGGCGCCGAGAGCGGTTGCGCCGACGCCGGCTCCCCCGGCGCCTCCCCAGGAAGTGGAGGTCAAAGCTCCGCCCCCGCCTTCAAAAGCATCGGTACCGCCGGTGAAGCATCCGGCGCCCCAGCATGCCAAACAGGAACCCAGAACCAAAGTCCGTCCTACAACCCGGCCCAGAGCTCCCATGCCGCCGCCGACGGCGGTTCAACCGCCCACATCGGTGCAGCCCGCGGTCGCATCGGCGCCGAAGAGACCCAAGGCCAGGCCGGAACGCGAGGTCCGTCCGCCGATGGAACCTCGGCCGGTTCAAAGAGACATATCTGCAGGTGAGCACACCGGCCGTTCGGCTCCTGCTCCCGCTCGTGGGCGCGGTAAAAAGAAGAAAAAGAAGAAGGCGCAGGTCGATCAAGCGGCGGTCCGTCAGAGTGTGAAGAAGACCCTTGCCACGATGGATACCACGCGCAGACGAACCCGGAAACGCCGTCGGGATGATGGTGAGCCGGTTTTGGAAGAAGAAATTCTCATCATTCAGATTGAGGAATTTGCCACGGTTGCGGAACTGGCTGGAGCGATGGATGCCAGCCCGGCAGAGGTTATCGCCGCATGTCTACAGTTGGGGATCATCGCGAATATCAATCGCCGTCTGGATAAGGACAGTATCGAGGCGATCGCTGATGAATTCGGATATCAGGTGAAATTTCACAACGAATTAGCTCAAAAGGAAGTGGAAAAGGAGGAAGTGGTCGATGTTCCTTGGAGCCCCCGCCCGCCGATCGTCACTGTTGTCGGGCACGTGGATCACGGGAAGACATCGCTTCTTGACTATATCCGAAAAACAAATGTGATCGCTCAGGAATCGGGTGCCATCACGCAGCACATCGGCGCATCGGATGTCCATTTGAAGCAAGGCCGTGTTGTCTTTTTGGATACACCGGGTCACGAGGCTTTTACGGCCATGCGGGCCCGCGGTGTTCAATTGACCGATATCGTCGTCCTTGTTGTCGCGGCCGACGATCGGGTTAATGAGCAAACCATTGAAGCGATCAACCACGCCCGAGCCGCCAATGTGCCGATCGTTGTCGCCATAAATAAATGTGATCTGCCAAATGCCAATCCCGATAGGATCAAAAAGGAGTTGGCGGATCAGAATCTGCTTGTCGAGGAATGGGGTGGAAAAGTTGTCGCGGTGGAGATCTCGGCGAAGAAAGGTGACAACGTCGACAAGCTCATGGAGATGATTCTTCTGGTTTCGGAACTCCTTGAATTGAAGGCGCAGCCGACGCGGAAGGCTAGGGGCGTTGTCATAGAAGCCAAGCGGGAAAGAGGGCGGGGTATCGTCGCGAGTATTCTGGTAGGAACAGGAACACTCCATGTCGGCGATCCCTTTGTCTGTGGATCGAACTCGGGCCGCGTGCGAGCGATGCATGATGATCACGGCGAACGTGTCAACGATGTTCCACCGGCAACGCCTGTCGAAGTTTTAGGATGGTCCGATCTTCCTATGGCGGGAGATATCCTGTCCGTAACGGCAACCGATGACGAAGCGAGAAGTATTGCTTCACGCCGCAGCCAGATCCAACGCGAATACCAGATGCGCCAACGCCGTCCGACCCTGCTTTCATTGCAGGAGAAGATCCGGCAAGGTGAGATGGCCGAACTGAAGATCGTTCTCAAAGGCGATGTAGCGGGGTCGGTTGAGGTGCTGCGGGAGACACTGGAGCACCAATCCACGGAAAAAGTCGCCCTGCGCATCGTCCATGCGGCTGTCGGCAGTATCAACGAATCGGATGTCAATCTGGCGCTGGCCTCTGAGGCGGTCATTATAGGATTCCAGGTGCGACCCGAACCCCGGGCCCGTTCATTGGCCGAGGAAAGCAAAATCGATATCCGTCTCTATTCTGTGATCCATGAGGTTATTGACGATATCCGTGACGCCATGGCCGGAAAACTGAAGCCGAAGCGGGTGGAAAAGATTCTTGGAGAGGCAGAAATCCGTGAGGTTTTCTATATCAGCAAATTCGGATATGTAGCGGGATCCTATGTCACAAGCGGTTCGGTCGCGCGGCAATCTCGGGCGCGTGTGCTTCGTGATTCGGAACAGGTATTTGATGGACGGATCAGAGCCCTGAAACGGTTCAAGGAAGATGTCCGGGAGGTCACCACCGGTTACGAATGCGGAATTTCCCTCGAAGGATTTACCGATTTCAAAGAGAACGACAAGATACAAGTCTATGAAGTCGAAGAGGTGGCCGCAGAGCTTGAGTGATGCGGTGAGTGCAGCGCTCAAGGGAACCTCAATAAATGTTTGTCGCTCTATGCAGTATCGATCTGCTCATCCCGGCAAGCCGATCCCTTAAGGCGAAGCGATCCGTGCTTCAACGGATCAAGGGTCGGCTGATTCAGCGTTTTCAGGTGTCCGTCGCAGAGGTCGGTTTTCAGGATCGCCGGCAGCGGGGCCTGTTGGGCGCCGCTATTGTCGGGGAACGGCCTGGATATCTTCGCGATCGATTGCAGGCCTTGCGGAATGCGGTGGAACAGGAACATGAATGCCAAATCCTATCCTGGATAGAAGAGGTACAGCGGTTTGACCCGGATGGGTTTGGTTTGGTTTCCGGTGTAGCGGATGAGGATGACATTGCCAATGATTTTGAAGTCGATATGCCGGAAGAGGATGAATTCGAATAGGCGTTGCCGGGAGCGGATATGAGCAACATCCGCAGAGAAAGATTACAAGGGCAGCTGATTCGTGAAATCAGCGATATTATACAAAACAAGCTTAGAGATCCCCGGCGCGGTTGGATGAACGTCACAAGTGTGGAGATGAGCATCGATCTCCGGTACGCAAAAGTCTTCGTCAGTTTTCTGGGTGGGGAAGATCAAGTCGACCAGGGCCTCAAGGTGCTTCGAGGCGCGGCATCCTACATGCGGGTCGAACTCGCCCGCCGCTTGCGGGTCCGGCATTGCCCCGAATTGAATTTTCAAGTCGATCGCGGGCTGGAGATAAGTCAAAAGGTATTTGACATTCTTGATTCGCTGGACATTCCCGAAGCTGATGAATCGAATGGTGAGGACCTGGAGGAAGGATTGTGAATAGTATCCGTTCCAGCGGATATAGAATGGTTCGCCGTACGACACGCCGCCGCCAAGAGAGGGCCGACGGCGAGGTCGGATATGTGCTGCCTGTCATGAAGCATTCCGGGTGTACAAGCCATGATGTGGTCGCCCAACTGAGACAACTGCTGGGGATCCGTAAGATCGGCCATAGCGGCACACTGGATCCGTTTGCGACCGGACTCCTGGTCTGTTGCGTCGGGCGCGCGACGAAACTCAGCAATTATCTCATGGATCTCGACAAGACCTACGAGGGAGATCTAAAACTTGGCGTGCGGACACATACCGGCGATCGAACCGGCGATGTGATAGCTGAAGCCGTTGTTCCGCATGTGACCATCGAACAATGCCGGGAGGCCGCCGGCCGGTTTGAAGGGGAACAATTACAAATCCCCCCCATGATGTCCGCGCTTAAATACAAGGGGCGGCGTCTGTATGAATTGGCGCGAGAGGGCATGGAAGTTGAACGAACGCCAAGAAAAGTAAAGGTCCACGAGTTTCACATCCTCGAGATTCTGGATCATCTTATCCGATTCAGAGTCCGCTGCGGCCGGGGCACCTATGTCAGGACTCTCGTTGAGGATTTCGGCCGGGCCTTGGGAACAGAGGCGACGGTGGAGGAGCTCGCACGAACGGCTATTGGAGGCTTCACACTGGAGGGAGCCTGTGATCAGGCTGAGATCCGCGCCGGCGATTTGGATGCTGTCGGCAAGATGCGGGTAGAGATGGCGGAGGCGCTCGGCCATCTTCGTCATCTGACACTGACCGGATTGTGGATCCGCCGGGTTCGGCAGGGGACGCCACCGCCCTTATCTGTTTTCGAGCTCAACGGCGATCCCCCTAAGCCGGGAGAGGTTCTCAGGCTCCTGGGGACCGAGGGGAGCCTCGTCGCTCTGGGAAGAATAGAGCCGACGCTGGGTCCCGCCGATCGGCCTTGGCATGAGTCGGGACGGATGGTTATCGAAAGGGTCTTGTAAATCTTTCGCCGGATCTTGGGGAGAGGGATCGATGTCTTGCGGTAAGGGAATTTTCAAGAGGGCCTACGCCACCATCGGGGTCTTTGATGGGATTCACCGCGGTCATCAACTGATCTTCTATCAGATGCTCCAAAGGGCGCGTCATAAGGGTGGCCGGTGCGTTCTTGTCACCTTTGATCCTTATCCCGGAGAGATATTTGCGCCCAATAATCCCATCCGCCGCTTGCAGACGGAGGATCAAAAACGACGCTTTCTCGTCGAGCTGGGTTTCGAGGGGATGCTGGTGGTCGGTTTTTCAAGAGAACTCTCGCAGATGTCCCCGGGCTCGTTCCTGGATGAGATTCTGCTGGCCCAGCTCGACCTCGAGGAGTTGTATGTTGGATATGATTTCCGGTTCGGCCGGGATCGCGAGGGGGGCATCGAGGAACTGGAGAGCCTGAGTCGATCCCGGGGATTTCGGGTATTTCAGGTTCCGGCCCTGGTGGATGAGGGGATGCCGATCAGCAGCTCTCGCATCCGGCAGGCTCTTCTTGCGGGGGATGTGGCATCCGCCCGGCGATGGCTTGGACGTCCTCACGCCCTGGAAGGCCGGGTTGTCCGGGGAAGAGGAGAAGGCACCCGGCTTCTCTTTCCGACGGCGAATTTGGAGCTGGATCCGAGGATCCTTCTCCCGAAGGATGGTGTCTATGTTGTTCAGGTAGAGGTGGAAACACAAGTGCGGGGCGGTGTTATGAACATTGGGCGCCGCCCGACCCTTACCAAATCCACGTTCTCGAATGTCGAGGTTCACCTTTTTGATTGGAATTTGGATTTGGTCGGAAAAACACTTCAAGTCCACATTTTGACCCGGATTAGGTCTGAAAAGCGATTCCGGTCGGTGGAGGCCCTGAAGAAAGCGATTCAGGATGATATGTCCCAGGCCCGCGCAGCTCTCTCCCGAATGGGTGAGAATACAATAAGTGAAGGCGATGGGGTTGAACAGCTAAGGAGCGTGTGCTAAGTTGGGTTTTCTATGGTCAAGAAACAAAGAAGCCCGCGCACATTTAGAGCGTTATCGGGAGGCTTAAAGGGATGGCGCTGACGAAGGTTAAGAAGCAAGAAATCATCGAAAGATATAAACTGCACGAACTGGATTCGGGCTCACCCGAAGTACAGATCGCGTTGTTGACGGAGAAGATCCGATACCTCACAGAGCATTTCCGCGTGCACAAAACTGATCACCATTCAAGAAGAGGCCTTTTGCGAATGGTCGGGCAGCGGCGTCGACTTCTGGATTATCTAAAGAGTACAGAAGTCGATCGTTACCGTAGCATTGTGAAGGAACTCGGCCTCCGCCGGTAGCTTTCTGATCCCCTTGAAAAGATCCATCGCGCAAGGAATTATTTTCCCAAGGAACCGGCGCGTAAACTGGAGGAATCTATGAGTGAGATTCATCAGGTCGAGCGGACTATAGGCGGTCGACCCCTAAAAATCGAAGTAGGACGTGTGGCACGTCAAGCCGGCGGCTCCGCATGGGTTCAATATGGTGAGACCGTTGTATTCGCCGCCGCTGTGGCGGATCCGGAATCGAATTTAGAGCGAGATTTTCTACCATTAACGGTTGATTACCGTGAGAAATCTTACGCCGCTGGGAAGATCCCCGGCGGTTTTTTTAAGCGCGAAGGAAGGCCGACTGAGAAGGAGACCTTGAGTTGTCGCATCATCGATCGCTCTATCAGACCGTTGTTTGACAAAAATATCCGGTTTGAGATGCAAGTCTCCGCTCATGTCCTCTCTTCCGATAAACTAAACGAATCGGATACCCTCGCCTTGATCGCCACGGCGACCGCATTGAACATTTCCGATATTCCTTTCCCCGAACCGGTTGCCGCCGTTCGTGTCGGTATGATCGGTGAGGAAATGATCTTGAATCCCACTTTTCCAGAAGCGGATAACTGCCGGATGAATCTGGTGGTTGCCGGCACGGCGACAGAAATCGTTATGGTCGAGGGCGAGGCCCGCGAGGTCTCAGAAGCGGAAGTCCTTGAGGCGCTGAAATTCGCCATGACCGCCATTCAAGAAATCGTCGCGATGCAGGCTGAGCTCGTTGAAAAGTGCGGCAAGGCGAAAAGGCCGATCGAGGTTGTTGAAACCCCGGCCGACATCGAAGAGAAAACCCGGGCCCTGACTATCGCGAAGATGGATGAAGCTCTCAAGGTGACCGGCAAGGATGCCCGCCGCGAGGCGATTAATCTCTTGAAGGAAGAGGTTAAACAAAAACTCCTTGAGGAGTTTCCAGAGGGAGAAAGAGATATTTCCTGCGTCTTCCATGCGATCGAGAAGGAACGCCTGCGCTCCATGATTATTAAGGACCGGCGCCGGGTTGATGGCAGGGGGCTCGATGAGGTTCGCCCGATCACTTGCGAAATCGGTGTTCTCCCGAGAACGCATGGCAGCGCACTCTTTACGCGGGGTGAGACGCAAGCTTTGGTCGTGACCTCCCTTGGAACATCATCAGATGAGCAGAAGATTGAGGATTTTGGCGGGGAGCACTGGAAGACGTTTATGCTCCATTATAATTTCCCCTCCTTCAGTGTCGGTGAAGTCCGCCCGATTCGCGGACCGGGTCGCCGGGAGATTGGGCACGGCGCCCTGGCCGAAAAATCCCTTCTGGCCGTTATCCCCAGTAATGAAACCTTCCCGTACACGATCCGGATTGTGTCGGACATCATGGAATCGAACGGCTCCTCATCGATGGCTTCGGTATGCGGAGGAAGTCTTTCTCTCATGGACGCCGGTGTGCCGATCCAGTCCTCGGTCAGCGGCATCGCCATGGGCCTGATTAAGGAAGGCGACGATATCGCCATCCTCACCGATATCCTCGGTATGGAAGACCACCTGGGCGATATGGATTTCAAGGTTGCCGGGACGAAGAAGGGGATTACGGGAATTCAGATGGATATAAAGCTCGGGGGATTGGATTTTGGTATCCTGAGCGAAGCGTTGGACAAAGCCCGTGCCGGCCGCACCCATATCCTTGGGATCATGGACAAGGCGATGTCCGGGGCCCGCTCCGACCTGTCGCCCTTCGCACCAAGAATCAATGTCCTCGAAGTTAATCCTGAAAAAATCCGGGATATCATCGGCCCCGGAGGCCGTACCATAAAGAGAATCACTGAGGAGACGGGCGCCACCATTGATATTGATGACAGCGGCAAGGTGAAGATAGCCTGTACCGACGCAGAGGGCGGGGCTCGGGCGATCGAGATGGTTCGCAGCCTGACGGAAGACCCTGAAGTCGGCCGCATTTATAACGGCCGGGTCCGGTCCATCATGAATTTCGGCGCTTTCGTGGAGATCCTTCCCGGGCGTGACGGCCTTGTTCACATTAGTGAGCTGGATCACAAACGGGTCAATAAAGTCGAAGATGTCTTGAAAATTGGAGACATGGTCCTCGTAAAGTGTATAGGGGTAGATGATGAGGGCAAGGTTCGTCTAAGCCGCAAGCAGGCGCTGGAGCCGACGAACGCCGGGTAGAACCCGGGAAGAGCCTTTACCTGAGAGGGTTAGTGGGCTCCCCTGGAGCCTGTTGGCTCTCTTTCTACATTTTGGAGGACTCATATATGGCTCTCCAAGAGCCCAGAATCGCCCGGCGGGTTATGCCCGGCGGTTTAACGATTGTGGCCGAGCAGGTCCCCGCCAGCCGTTCTGTTGCTCTCGGGGTCTGGATTCGGTGCGGCTCCCGTCATGAAGCCTCCTCCAGCGCCGGATTAACCCACTTTCTCGAACATATGCTTTTTCGAGGATCGCGCGCGCACACATCCTTGGCCTTGGCCAAAGCAATGGAACGAATCGGTGGGCAGGTCGATGCCTGTACAGGCAAGGAATCGACCGCAGTCTATGCGAGAATCCAACCCGAAAATCTCCGAAGAACCCTCTTACTGCTCGCCGAGCTCGTGGCCTATCCCAGCCTCGAACCCAATATGGTGGAAGTGGAGAAGAGGGTCGTCTTGGAGGAAATCCGCAGCTATGAGGATGATCCGGAGGAAGGTGTTCACGATCTGATGGCGACCCTTCTCTGGCCCGATCACCCCATGGGACGGCCTATTCTTGGGTATGAGCGCACCGTCCGTTCCTTTCAAAGTGAGCCGATCCGTCGTTTCCATGAGATGCGCTATCGGGGGTCGAATACCATCATCGTGGCGGCCGGGGACTTGAATCCTGAAAAATTTCTCGACATGACCTCAGAAGTATTCCCTCTGCCGCCGGGTGGAGGGCGGGGCCGGGAGATCCAACTAACGAAAATCCGACGGGGATCCCTTCATGCGACCCATTCACTAAGCCAAACCCACATTTCCCTGGCGGCCCGAGGACCCTCGTATAGCGATCGGCGCC
Organism: Candidatus Eisenbacteria bacterium; assembly: GCA_018831195.1. Taxonomy (NCBI): domain Bacteria; phylum Candidatus Eiseniibacteriota; species Candidatus Eiseniibacteriota bacterium. The sequence goes on from JAHJDP010000032.1 coordinate 201,726, forward strand.
GGTATCCTATCTATCTTTTGAATCTCATCCTCGGCGCTGGTAGTTCCTCCCGTCTCTTCCAGAGGATCCGGGAGCGGGAGGGTCTGGCCTATGGGATCCAATCCTATGTTGATTCCTTTGAGGATACAGGCGCCTTTGGGATCTATCTTTCTGTCGATCCACGAAACTTGAACCGCTCTTTTCGGTTGTTAATGAAGGAGCTGGGCAAGCTCCGCCGTGAAGGTGTCAAGAGGTGGGAACTGTCGAATGCCAAGGAACAAATGATTTTAGTGCACCTTCTTTCACAGGAGAGTATAGCGGATCGCATGAGTCGGTTGGCGCTCAAAGAGTTACTCTATCAAGGCCAGCCGCGTGACGGCAAAGTTGTTGAGAAGATTCGATCCATCACCGTGGATGAGGTCAATCAGGTCGCGGAGCAGATTCTGAATCCAGCGAGGTTCTGCCTCGTGACCCGCGGTCCTCAGGATGGAAATGGTATCAGAATCGATGATGTCGATTTTTAAGTCGGTTCACGAGGAGATCGATGGCCAAGATGCCGAATAGTATTCGTATCGCGGTACAGCGTCTTTCGCCGAGGGCCCAGTTGCCGCGGCGTCAAACAGCGGGCGCCTCGGGCTGGGACTTGCATGCCTGCCTTGAAGAGGATCAGGTCATCCAACCTGGGGCGAGAGCAGCAATACCATCGGGGATTGCCGTCGCCGTGCCCGAGGGATATGAGCTTCAAATCCGGCCGCGGAGTGGGTTGGCTTGGCGCCAAGGGGTGACCATTGTCAATACACCGGGAACAATCGATGCGGATTATCGAGGAGAGATAAAAATTCTCCTGGTGAATCTGGGAAGTGAGCCTTTCAGGGTTCGCCATGGGGATCGTGTCGGACAGATGATCCTTTCATCGGTGCCGGCGGGAATATTGGAAGAAGTGGAAGAGCTGAGTGCAACAGAGAGAGGCGCCGGAGGATTCGGCCATACGGGTCTTGGGGATGGCGAAATAAAACCGACACTTTCCTGAGGATGAAAGATGATCCTTCGCGGCCCGGATAATTCTTTTCTCTCCGGTTTGTTCATCCGGGGATTTCTCCTGGCCCTTCTTATCATGCTGATGGCCCAACCCAGCGCCACCTCCGAAATCGATCCGCTGGAGAGCTCAATCGACTCTCCGGAAACATTTCTACCCGAATCCGAGATCGGGAACATCCGCATCCGTTCATTTGAAGATCGATATCTCAGGCAGGTACGTGAAGAAACGCCCCTGCGGGAGACCGCCCTCGTGTCGGGTGAAAAGCTGGTTTTCTCCGTGCGATTTGGTCCCTTGCGTGCGGGAGAAGCGACACTGGAATTCTCTGAAGCGCTCGATCAACGCAACCGGCCTGTTTATCGGATTCAAAGCCGCGCCCAATCGAATTCCTTTGTCAGTTCCTTTTACCGCGTCGATGACCATATTGAATCCCTCATCGATAGGGACTATCTCACTCCGGTTCATTTCGAGAAGCACCTCAGGGAGGGAAAATACGAATCGGACCGGGTTGTCAAAATGGATCAGGACAACCATTTCGCGATCTATGAAGGGGGCGAAATCTATGAAATGCCCCCGCGCGCGCATGATGTTCTCAGCGCTTTCTACTATGTCCGGGCTATGAAAATGGCCGTCGGCGATACCCTTCGACTCAGCAGCCATTCCGATAAGAAAAATTATCCAATTGATGTTATTGTCCATCGCAAAGAGAAAGTGAAAGTGCCCGCAGGTGAATTTAATTGTTTTGTTATCGAACCAAAGGTCTCATCCTCAGCTTTGTTCAACAGTAAGGGGAAATTGTGGATCTGGATCACTGACGATGAACGCCGGATCCCGGTCCTGATGAAGAGTGAGATCCCCGTCGGATCGATCGATGCCGTTCTGACCCGGCTCGAAGGGAGACCGGATCGCAATTAATTGGGACCAAACAAGGATGTTGAATTATGTCCCGATACTCCGAAATTGATCTCAGCGGCATCCGCCGCCGATCCATCGAAGGGCACGCTCGGATTGTGGCCCAGGAAATGTCCAGCCATCCGCCGGTCGATCCCGACTCCTTTTCCCAATTCTGGGATGGTTTGCCTGATATCCTGGCCGCCCGTGACTTGAAACAATTGGCGAGCCGGCTTGTCGATGCGAGGTTGGAGGCCCGGCCTGTTTTGCTCTTCATGGGCGCCCATCTTATTAAAACGGGACTGACACCCCTCCTGGTCCGTCTCATGGACGAAGGTCTGCTGACCTCAATCGCCAGCCATGGAGCCGGTCTGGTCCATGATCTGGAGTTGACTCTCTTCGGGCGGACTTCAGAGGATGTGGGCGAGGGTCTTGAGACGGGTGATTTCGGTATGGATCTGGAAACCTCATCCTTCATAAATAATTGGACCCGCGAGGCAGCGGCGGCCGGTGAGGGGTTGGGGGAGGGGTTGGGCCGCCGGATTCTGGAAGAGGCGGAACGACGAGGTCTGGATCCCGATGCTGGGTGGCTCTCCGCGGCTTACAGACGGGGGATTCCAGCCACCATTCATGGATCGATTGGTACCGACATTTATCAGCAGCACCCGGAATTCAATGGCGCCTCCTTTGGTGAAACATCCACAAGGGATTTTCGGATCCTGGCGCATCAGGTTTCTCTGGCTGAGGGAGGTGTTATCCTGAACTGGGGAAGCGCTGTCATCCTGCCAGAGGTCTTCCTGAAGGCGCTCTCCGTCGCCCGGAATCTCGGGCATCCTGTGACGGATCTGACCACGGCGGTCTTTGACTTTATGAAGCATTACCGCCCCGCGGAGAATGTTGTCCGGCGGCCGACGCAGGCTTCGGGCTGGGGAACCTATATCGTGGGGCATCATGAGATTATGATCCCCCTATTCGTGCAAGGTCTCCTTCTTGAGCTGAAGCGACGCCAGGAGCGGTAACTATATGAAACCTGAAGATCTTGCGGTCTTTTGACGATCTACGAGTTAGAGGAAAACCCAGGAGGCGCGTTGAACCTTCCATTGACCATGCCGCCATGGGATGCTAGCGTATTGCGTTGCAACGATGTGGGCGGTGGACTCCAAATGGGAACTCCTGTAACGCAAGAAAATGAGGGGCGCGATGCCGTGGCATGACCTGTTTGGCTCAGGGCGCTTTCCGTCGGCGCAATGGATGTTGGGTCTTCTCGTCATCCTGATCCCAATTTTAACAAGTTGTGGTGGCGGAACAGACATCCCGCCGCCGGGGTTGAATGTTCAGATTCCGGATGAGGGATCTGGTGCACCGCCTTCATATTTCAGTGACTATGTTCTTCAGGCGGATGATGAGATCACTGTCAGAGTCCTGGCCAACCCTGAAATGAATGCAACGGTACCGATCCGTCCTGATGGAACGGTATCGATTCCCGGCGCTGGAGTGATCAATGCGGGGGGTATGACCCCGTCCCAATTGGCCGATGTCATTGAGACCCGTCTTGGACAGCTCATCCGCCAACCGCAGGTGGATGTTCTCGTAACGGAGTTACGACCGCGGGGGATCTATGTGATGGGTGAAGTTGAGGCGCCGGGAGAGAGGGTTTATCGGCCGGGGATGTCCGTTCTGCAGGCCTTGGGCGCCGCAGGCGGCGCCTTGAGAAGCGGCAAGCTTTCGAGTGTTCTGCTGATGCGCCGGGTGGGTCCTGAAGATGTCGAAGTCCGGCGGGTTGATATCGAAGCCATCTTCGAACGCACGGAAGGGGCCGTCGATCCACTGTTGGCGCCGAACGATATCGTGTTTGTCCCAAAGACCTGGATCTCCCGCTGGGGGCAATTCGTCGACGAGTATATAAGACCGACGATTCAACCATTTGCGCTCTATGTTCAAGCCTGGTGGGCTATGAATCTAACGAGCGACAGCGTCAACGTGACATTCTAACAGTCTGGGGCGAACAAGATGAAGCCTATGGGATGAGGACAGCTTCGTGACACCACAGCAACTGGAACATGAGAGCGAAACTAACGGCTACGATGAACCGCCCGAACCTGTAGAACGCCGGCGGACCTCGATGCGTGATTTCATCTCGGTGATTTTCCGCCGGAAGGGAATCGTTATCGTCATTATAGTGATCGCCATTATCGCTGTATTGATTCTGAACGCCACATCACCCACGACTTTCCAATCGCATTCATCCCTGCTTGTCAGCCGCGGACATCCACAGTCGGTCTTTTCCACCGGTTACCAGATTCTTTCGTGGGAAGAAGAGTTGAATTCAGAAGTGGAAATTATAAAGAGCCAGCAAATTCACCAATTGGCTCAGGACTATATTGAGGATTGGGGATTACGAAAAAACAACGGTGAGCCAATAAAGATCGATCCCCTCCAGATCCGTGCGACCACACCCGGCAAGAGCAGCGTTATTAATATCGCCTATAGATCGCATGCCCAGGAAGAAACGCAGCATGTCGCGCAGGCCCTGGCACAGGCCTATATTGATTTTAGGCATCAGACCCGCGGGGGACCGGAGGTTGAATCCTATTTCCAGCAGCAGCTCGAACAATTAGAGGATCGCCTCGGTGACTGGGAACAACGCCGGGCCGATTATATGACCGAAGAAGCGGTGACGTCTCCCAAAGACGAGAGGTATTTCCTTCTCCAGGAACGTAGAGACGCCCAGGCCGAATTGGCTCGGATTCAGTCAAACATTACGGAACGGCAGGCCCAGATTGAATCGATACGCCGGCTCCAGGAGGAGCGGCGGAATCAACCTGATCTGCAGATTATGCCTTTCTCGAATCCTACGACCAACGAAGAATCGATCCTGGATATGCTCATGAAGGAGCTGACACTCCGCCGGAGTGAATATTATTCATCTGCCGCACGCTATACGGAAAACCATCCGGATGTTCAAAATAAGCGGCGGCATGTCCTTGAACTCGAGTCAGCTCTAGACAGGGAGCTTAATAATTATCTGCGGCATCTCGAGGCGCGAATCGAGGTCATGCTCGCCCAAGAGGCGAATCAAACTCAGGTTCTTGAAGCCTTGTCGGCGGAGTTGGCCGAGATTCCATCGAAGGAGATGCGTTTGGGGCAGATTGATCGCGTACTCGCTGCGATGACGACGCAATACAATGCCCTTGTACAAAGTAGTGTTGATGCAAGAATCAAGAAGACAGGATCAGCCGATTGGAACGTCATTCTTCTCACGCCGGCTTCTGAATCGATTCCGATCCTCGTGACCGACTATGTCCGTCTGGCGATTCTCCCGCTTTTTAGTATTATCCTTGGAATCGGGATGGCTTTCCTCGTGGACGGGCTGGATCACTCGATTAAGGATGCGGGAGACGTGGAGGCCTATATCGGTCTTCCCGTGCTTGCATCGGTGAGCCCGTTCGGGGGCCGGTAAACCGTGGCCGTCTATGAAACATTCTACGGGTTGACGGAAAACCCATTTAACATTACTCCAGATCCCCGCTTTCTGTTTTTGACTCCTTCGCACCGCGCCGCGTTGAACTACCTTGAGTACGGTGTTGAGGAGCGCAAGGGATTTCTTGTTGTTACGGGAGAGGTCGGTGTGGGCAAAACCCTGCTGATCAGGACACTGCTTCAACGGGTTGATTCCCGAACCGAAACCGCCTTGGTTATGAATGCCCGCTTAACATTTAAGGAGCTCATGATCCTCGCTGTCCGTGATTGGAATCTCCCTGTGCAGGGACAGACAAAATTGGATTTATTGATCGCCCTTCAAGAATATCTCGTCGATGTGAAAAATCACGGCGGGAATGTTCTGTTGATCATTGATGAGGCGCAAAACCTATCGGCCGAGTCTTTGGAGGAATTCCGGCTGCTCAGCAATATGGAAACGAGCACGCAGAAACTGCTGCAGATTGTTCTGGCAGGGCAGCCTGAATTGAAAGTGATCTTGAACCAGCACGGCCTTCGGCAGCTGCGTCAAAGAATCCCGGGAATCTGTGATATTAAAAGTCTCGACCCGGATGATGTCGGTGATTATGTGAGGCATCGGCAGAGTGTCGCGGGTCTATGTGCGCCCAATGATTGGATTTTTGACGAAGCTGCCATCGACGAGATCTATCGCAACACCGAGGGTATCCCGCGATCGATCAATCAATTATGCGATCGTGCCCTCCTCTTGGGATATCAACGGAACATGAAGGTTTTGGGATCCCGGGAAATTATCGACGCGATGGATGCCTTGAAGTCCGGGGATGTTCATTGGACTCCCGCGCGGCGGGGCGGCAAAGGGTTCATCGAATGAGCCGGATCCATGACAGTCTCACAGGACCAAGATCAGGTGATCCCAGGGGTCCGGGTCCCTTTCAAACAATCCATACGATTGAAACCGGAATGGACAAGGTTCCGGATTTTCGCCTGCTGCATGAAATGGAGCAGCTTCAGGCGGCCCTTGGTGTCGCGATGGCGCCAGAAAGCAGGCGCGTTCTCGCCTTTCTGGGCGCTGTTGTCGGTGAAGGTGTTACGACCCTGGCTCTTCACTACTCGCTCTATCTGGCCCGATCGGCCGATCACAATGTTCTGCTGGTCGACTCCGATCTCGCTCACTCCAGCTATAGTCTGAGCGACGGCGTAGGCAAAAACCCGGGTCTTGCAGATATACTTCGTGGGGAGGTGGAACCCGGCAACGCCGTTTTGGGAACAGAAGAACCGAAGCTGCACTTTCTTTGTTCAGGCAATGATATTGCAGGGCATACCGATCTTTTGAATTCACCTCGTTTTGGAATGCTGATGGCGGATCTTGGACGACGTTATCATACCGTTGTTCTCGACGGTCCACCGGTGCTCGCCCATCCTGAATCGACGATCATTGGAGCAGCCGTAGATGGAGTCATTTTTGTCATCCAGCACCGGCGCACACGGAGAGAAGTTATACAAAAGGCGATCCATACCTTGAGGGGGGCGAAGTGCCAGCTCCTTGGCACGGTTCTCAACAGAAGAGTGCACGATATCCCCAACTTCATCTATCAGAGGATTTAACCCTCCGTGGCCGGAAGGATGAAGGACACAATGAACCGGCCAGATCACTTTGAACTGCCCGCCGTTCCCTTTGCGCAGCATCCGGAATTCGAAAGGGCCCTTCGGCGGCTAATGGAATGGACGATCCCGGCCCTCCTGAAGAGGAGTTCCGAAGTCCTGCCACAAGCGCTCTTCCTTTCCGGCACGGCCGCCTGGGGTGAGATGTCGGGCGTGCCGTGTTCCAACGGCCTATGGCTCCCTCTTTCCGATATCGATCTCTCCCTGGTCGTGAAACACCGGACCCCTGAATTGAAGGGTATTCTCGAACACGATCTGCAACAGAACTTCAGAGAGAGGGGAAGGGCCACGGGCCTTAGCGCCTCTCCCGTCACTATTGGCACCTACGATATAAAAAAGCTTCGCCTTCAAGCCCCGACACTTGGCGTTGCGGAGATGCGACGGGCCGGGTGCTGTCTCTGGGGCGATGCTAAGCTCCTGTACCGCTTCCCCGACCCTGAAAGGGATGGACTGCGCCGCTGGGAGATCATCCGCCTGCTTTTTAACCGTTCTATGGAATTGGTGGAAGCCTGTGCCGCCGCGGATAAGGCCGCGGCGACAGGCGACGAGGAAGCGGCCTGGAAGCGTGGGTATCTGACCGCGAAGATGAGTTCTGATCTCGGAACCATTTTATTGGCCATGGAGGGGCGTTTGCTCTGGGGGATGGCGAACCGGCTATCTGTTTTGGATGACTGGGTTTCAGAAGGTCTGCTGCCGAAGGCGCTTGGTGATTTTCTAAAAGAATCGGTGCGATGTCGGCAAGATCCAACCTCCCTGCAACCGGAGAGAAAGACATCCTGGGATAGATTGGAACCCCTTGCGGACATGCTGGGCTGGTTGCATTGGACCTGGGATCGGATTTTGGATAAGTATAATCTGACAGAGCGCCCCTTCCCGCATACGGTCCTCCGGTGGGAGGAAGGCGGTCTTAGGGATCGCTTCCGGCAATTGCGCCAAATTCTGACGACTCCCCAGGAAAGGGGAAAGCTTCGCAGCTTGGCGAACTGGTGGGGAATGCGTCCGGCGGCTTGCTTCCGAAGCTCTTTGGGCTCGACTTGTCTCATGTATCTTCTCCTACTGGACCCGGGGAGGGAGCAGTGGAGCCTCTCCGCCCGCGAGCACCTGGGCGGGCTTTCCCCCTGGGTGGACGGAAGAAGTAGAGAGGCGCCGCGTTCCGCGCTTCAAGAGCTGGGGCGATGGATAGTCTGGATGCGGGGGATTGAAGGTTAAACAATATGAGCGAGGAGCGAGTGTGAAGGGAGAACGACTGGTTCTGATTATCCTGATCGACGCATTGGGATATCGGATCGTTAAAGAAACAAAGTTCCTCGATGGATTTGTGAAACCTGCGAATCCCATCCGGACCATTTTCGGCTATTCAAGCGCGGCGATCCCCAGCCTGTTGACCGGCGCCCTCCCGGAAGCCCACGGCCACTTTTCCATGTATCTCCGTGACCCGGAAAACTCCCCGTTGAAAAAAGACCGGTGGATAATCCGCCTTTTCGGCGAATGGATGAAGAGACCCTGGTTCCTCAAAAAAAGACTGACGCCGCGCCTGATCCGTCGGGGGATTACCGGTTATTTCAGTCTCTACGAAATTCCCTCCGAACTTCTGTCGGAATGGGATCTCTGCCAGAAGCGTTCGCTGTTCAAGCCGGGCGGCATTCCCGGATTTCCAACCGTCATTGATGAATTGGCCGAACGCCGCACGCCACACAGGATTTGGGATTGGAGCGTGCCTGAAGAGCGGGCATTGCCGGAGCTGCGCCGCGAGGTTTCCCAGGGAAAACTGCCATTCCTCTTTTTCTATACGCCGGGATTGGACAGTATTATGCACATGTATGGGACGCGGACTGAAGTTGTACAAAAAGCGCTTCGGAATTGGGATACAACGATTCGTGAACTCGTTGCGGAGGGGGAGAAGCATTACCGCGAAGTTCGTCTCTTTGTGTTCGGCGATCACGGGATGGCGGATGTAGCTGACGCCCATGATTTGTGGGCTCGATTGCCGGTGATCGGGCCGCCAAAGAAACGGGGGACGCTCTACTTCCTCGATTCCACCATGGCTCGGTTTTGGTTTGACTCTGATGCCGAGAGACGGCGGACGGTGGAAATCCTTTCAGAAGAAGGGTTCGGGCGCTGCCTATCCATCGAGGAGGAAAAGTCTCTGGGGGTTCATTTTCCCGACGGCCGGTATGGGGAGTTGACCTATTTGGCCGATGCGGGGCAACTCATCGTGCCCAGTTTCATGGGCTGGGAGAAGATCGCGGGAATGCACGGGTATCATCCGGATGATGTCGATTCGGATACGACCCTGCTGACGAATACAAATGTGGACCATCCGGCGGATATTCGGGGATTTTCCGACCTGTTGAAGAGAGAGGCGCTGGCCTTCTCAAGGGGATAGGATTGATGAAACGGAAACTCCTCTTCGGATCTATATTAAGCCTTCTCTTTCTATATTTGGCCTTCCGCAAATCGGACTTTGCCCAGATCATTGAGCATATCCGAAACACGCGCATGATCTATCTCCTCCCGGGAGTCATCCTGACACTTCTCAGTTATTTTGTTCGAGCCGTCAGGTGGCGTTATCTCCTGGCTTCGGTGAAAACCATTTCATTAAGTCCTCTCTTTAAATCCACCATGATCGGTTTCATGGCCAACAACCTCCTTCCGGCGCGACTGGGGGAGCTGGTGAGGGCGCATACCATCGGGACATGGGAGGGCATCTCCCGATCTTCGGCCCTGGCGACCATCGCCATGGAACGTGTCTTTGATCTCTATACCATGTTGGTGCTTTTCGGCGTGATATCGATCTTTCTCCCATTGACGCCGGCGGTCCAGAAATTGGGCATGATCGGCCTGCTCTTCGGCCTCCTTGTTCTGGGTCTCTTTATCCTGCTGCTGCGCGCCGGTCCCAAGACGATCCAGCTTTTTGGCCGGTATATCCCCTCCCGATTCAGGGAACGCGGAATCGGTCTTCTCTGTGCTTTTCAGGAGGGTCTAGGAGTCCTCAAAAAGGGACGACAATTACTATGGGCCTCCATGTTATCGGTGCTGATGTGGGGGTTCATCGTCGGTGTCATCTATCTTTGTTTCACGGCAACCGAGATAGAGGTTGATGGGAAACCCTTGCCGGTATCAGCGGCGGTGGTCGTCCTGGTTGTCATGGCGATCGGACTAATGGTGCCCTCGGGCCCTGGATTTATCGGATCTCTTCAGCTAGCAGCGAAACTCGGTCTCAGGGTTTTTGGAGTGGAGGACAATATGGCGCTATCCTTCGCCATCGTCTATCACGCCACTCAATGGGTTCCGGTCACTTTGGTCGGGCTGATATTTCTCATCCATGCGAATCTCTCGCTCAAAGAGATCAGCCGGACATCGACCGGTGATAAGGGTCGCGATCCGACGGGGGCCGGGTTATGAACCGGCTCGCACGCCCGGCTCCATTCCGACAGCGCGTGAGGAGGTTATTCTTTCCACCCGGCCCGCCCCAGCGGTTTCAAGAGCTTATTATTTCGCGCGGCGTGGTCATTCTCGCGGCCGCGGTCGTCGGGTTGATTCTCGGTATCCAATGGTTTCAAGTTAATCCCCGTATTGTCAAAACACTTATCGGATTAATAGTCTTCTTTGTTTTTGTACGTTTCCCCGTCTATATGGGTGTCGGCGCTTTCCTATTGCTATATCCATATCCTACCGCTATCGCGTTGGGAAATACGAACTTTGTATTTGCTATTCTCTTTACCATGGTTTGGATTGTAAAAGTTGGTTTGGGATTGGAGCCGCGACCGCAGGGATCCCTTGTCGGCAAACCCATCTTTTTTCTTTTGGTGGCGCATGCCCTGTCGCTGATCGTGCTGCCTGAGTGGATGGATTTCAAAGAGACCTTTGCGTTTCAACAATTCCTGCTGGCCGCCGTGCTGATGTACACGGTGATGACGAATACCGTTACGACGCCGAAGCGTCTTCACTATATATTTCACATGCTTACTATCGGATCGATTATTGTTAATGTGCAATCGGTTCTTCAGTTTATTGCGCCGACCCTCCGGATTATCCCCGAATGGTATTATTCCTCCCCGGCTTTGGGCGCGGCGGTGGAGTTCGGAGGGCGTGTCGGTGGTGTTTTTCGTTCGCATCCTCTTCTGGCGGACTCGGCGGCGATGATGATCCTGCTGCAGCTCTTTATGGCCAGCCGCTGCGCCGGCAAACCATGGCAGCGTCTGTACCATTTTGGCGTCATCGGCCTGGCCATCATCACCCTTTTCATCACGGTGAACCGCGGAGGAATGGTCATTCTTGTGCTGGGATTGGCTATCATCGGATGGCACCTGCGCCGGGAACTGAAGTTCTCGCGGATCGCCATTGCCGCATCGGCGCTGGTGCTTGTCTTTATCATTGCGGAAGCGGTGACCAGCGGCCGGTATGAGCAGGAAGTCACCATGTTTTCCCGTCTTGCCGGCACCCGCTTTGAGTCGTTAATGCCTGAAAACAGAGCCGTCGTCTGGATCGCCTACTGGGCCTGGATTCTCGAATCTCCGTTTATCGGACATGGGCCCCGGATCGATACCACCGTCCTTGGATTCTGGCCTCACAACGCCTATCTCTTTTATGCCTACACGGTCGGTTTCCTGGGAATGTCCATATTTCTTTTTATCATTCTGAAGAGCATTATAAAAACTCGACCCCGGGGCAGGGTCTCATGGACCAGGGGGTCATATGTCAAAGGAGCTTTACTCCTGGTTCATGTGATGCTTATCCAATTTGCCGTCGGTCAGCTCCGAACCGACCACCAGCGAGGAAATGTTTTTATCTACTTGACCTACAGTCTGTTAGCGCAGGCCTCGATTGTCTATCGTCTTTCTGAAAAGGAAGACAAGCGTCGGCGCTCATTGACACGTAACCGCCAGGTATGATATGATTTTAGACGGATCGATAGACGCCGATAGATAGACATAGATAGCTGGACAAGGAGGTATGGACGCGACTCGTTGCTAATGAGGGATCCTCCGCTTCGAGCGGAGATCTTTATGGATGAAGTATGGAAGTGACCGGGGCGTTGAAAACGAACGACCCCTGGACGGGTAGGAACAGCAACGAGCCCTCATGTGGCGGCACGTCCGGTTCGCCTGGGGGATACATCAAGGGTTTACCCTGTGGACAAGATGACTCCGGCGGAAACGGGCATGGAAAATATCTCTACGGAGAGGGCTTCCCGACCTCCCCGAATAAAGTCCTCGAAGAACGGAACAGCACGCCCCGCGAAGAAGGTTCCGCGGGATGCATTGTCTGTTCCCTGTTCTATTCCCAAACCACGCCGGGCGAAATCGTGGCATCGCCGCTGTTATATGGCATTCGGCAAACGCCTCTTTGATCTCGTCATTACTATACCCGCCATTATCATCCTCCTTCCCCTCTTTCTTGTTCTCGCCATTCTCATCCGGGTCGATACGCCGGGCCCTGTGATCTACACAAGCCGCAGGGTTGGAGAGGGAGGAAGGATCTTCAACTTCTTCAAGTTTCGCTCAATGGTTGTCGGCGCGGAAGGTTATCGAGATCGACTTCAAGAGCTCAATGAGGTGGATGGCCCCGTTTTCAAGATCGCCAATGATCCCCGCACGACCCGTTTCGGCCGCTTTCTCAGGCGCACCAGCTTAGATGAGCTGCCCCAGATGTTCAATGTCCTGCTGGGCGATATGACCCTCGTAGGCCCGCGTCCACCTATTCCGGATGAAGTTGTTCAGTATTTGCCCTGGCAGCGGGCCCGGCTCAGTGTCAGGCCGGGTATAACCTGTCTCTGGCAAATCAGTGGAAGGAGCCAATTGGGTTTTGATGAGTGGATGCGTCTGGATCTGAAGTATGTAGAAGGGATCAGCCTCGGGTTGGATATAAAGATCCTTCTCCAAACCATACCAGCCGTTCTCTCGAGAGAAGGCGCCTACTGATTTTCGAGGTGGTTTGGACGGATTGGAGAAGCGAATTTGTATATCACGGCAATAATCGCGGCAACGAAGTGAGCCATCAGGGGGAGTCACGTATTGTGAGGCGCGGGAAGATTGCTCATTCGAACCGGGTATGGGCATGGGCACTCCTACTTTTAATGGCTCTGGGTCTCCGGGTGGCGGGTCTTGGAAGACAATCCCTATGGATCGATGAAGCCTACTCTGTGAAGTATGCGCATCTGGGTGGATCGCTGACCTGGGATGACTATTTGGATAACCTGCATGGGCCCCTGCATACCATACTCTTGCACAATTGGTGCACTATCGCCGGGGATGGAGAGGCCGCGTTGAGGTGGCCGAGTGTCATGGCCTCAGTTCTAACACTGCCGTTCTTCTGGCGCCTGACACGCCGCCTCATAGGAGCTAGGGGGGCCTGGGCCGCAACGGCGGCCATAGCGGTTTCTCCCTTTTCCATCTGGTATGCGCAGGAAGTGCGCAATTACAGCCTCTTTCTTCTGATGGCCTGTGTTGCCTTGTTGGCATGGTTTCGATCTCTGGATGGGCCGGGGCATATCGGGCGGTGGATTCTGCATGTCCTCCTTCTCTTCGGTGCCTTTCTTTCCAATCTAGCCAGTCTCTTTATTATCCCGGTGCAACTCATTTGGTTGATTGGACGCCGCCGTTCACACTGGGTGAGCACGCTCTCAGCTTGGGCCGCCGTGATGCTGCTACTGCTTCCTTGGGAGATTCGTTTCTATAATTACCGGGTTGTCCCCTCCGGCTTGTTGGACAAAACAAAGACGGTCGAGTTGGCCCCGGCGCGGGAAGAAACATGGGCGAGTTCCTGGAGTATCCCTTTTACCTATTATGCTTTTGCCGGCGGTTATACATTAGGCCCTCCGCTTGAAGAACTGCATGAAGACCGGATCGGCGCCCTCAAGCATCATATGCCGCTGTTGATAGCGGCCGCCCTTCTTTTTGCGGGCCTTATCGGATGGGGGGTTGTCGGCCGCCGTGAACCGAATCGCAAGCAGCGACTTCGCCTCTTAGCCTGGTTGCTCATACCTCCGCTGGGTGTTTGGCTTATTTCTCTTCTCAATCTGAAAGCGATGAATCCTCGCTACGCTCTGGTCGCCTATCCGGCATTTCTTGTTCTTCTCGCCGCCGGTTGGATAAGCATGAAGCGAAGAGGTGTGCGGATCGCTGCCGCGATCGCAGTGCTGGCGATCTGGGGATTGTGCTGGGGACGAGTTCAGTGGGATGAAGCCTATGCGAAAGAGGATTACCGTTCCATTTCCGGTTGGATGAGGGAACAGCTTGATGCGGAAGTATTATGGATCACCATTGGTGTCGATGACCCGCTGCGGATCTATTACCTTCGTGATTGTTTTAACGGGATGGATTTGAAGGTTGGAACATACCGCCGCCTGACATCGTATCCGCCTTCACATTGGGAACGGTTTTGGAATGAGACGGAAGAACTCGCTTCGGAACATCGAAGAATTCTACTCTTTGAATCGCGGACATGGCACCTTGATCCCGATGGCCGGGGTCCCGGATTGCTAAGAAAATATTGTTCAAATCCGGAGACCATCAACCGCCACGGCATCCGTGTCTTGAAATGTGAAAGAGGGGAGAACACCGATGACTAGAGGCCGGGTCGTTCTCTTCTCCAATGCCCCCTATTTTGGCGGGGCCGAAGGGTATTTGGTCTATCTGGCGCAGGGTTTAAAACCTCTTGGGTGGGACCCGATCGGTCTGGTTCCCGAGGGATCGTGTGGAGCGGTGCTTGCGGGCCGCTTTGAAAAGGCCGGCTTTCCCGTCGAAAAATTCAATCACCGGCACTGGACATCTCCGGCCGGCGCCTGCGACATCCTCAAAAAGTTAAAGCAGATCGATGGCGAGATATTGCATCTTAATCTTCCCTCGCCCTATGAGGCGCTGCGGAATACCGTCGCCTTTTGGGGGCGGCTGGCGGGTTATCGACGCGTTGTCGCAACAGAACACCTTCCGATGTCTTTGCGGGCCCGGAGGCGGGCCTTGCTCAAAATCCTGCTGGCTCCAGCCATTGATGCCTTTATTATTATGACGCGATCGGGCGCGGAAGATTTGCATCGGATTCATGGTATCGGTCAGGATAAAATTGTACGCATTCCATATGGGATTGATCCGGCGCCGGAGGTTGCTCCGGCCGGCCGCCGCGACCTGCTTGAAGGATTGAAACTTCCACCGGAAACGCGCCTTGTCGGCCATGTCGGCCGTCTTACCGCGCGGAAGGGGCACCGCATTCTGCTGGAGGCGCTGGCACAAGAGAAAGAGATGCTTCGGGATCGCCGGACCGCTGTTCTATTCATCGGTGAGGGAGAAGAAGAAGAAAATCTGCGGCGATGCTCCGAGACACTCGTGCTGAATGAGTTTGTACATTTTATGGGCCATCGCGAGAATGCCCGGAATCTTATCGGTTTGCTGGATCTTCTCGTGCTACCCTCCTTTGTTGAAACACAGCCCTTTGTCATCCTCGAGGCCATGGCCGCCGGAATTCCGGTTCTCTCGACGATGGTCTATGGGATTCCCGATATGGTTGTCCACGAGGTCACGGGGCTTCTGGTCGAGCCGGGAGCGATCGGCCCGCTCGGGGCCGCGCTCAAGCGCCTTCTCCTCGAGGATGAGACCCGAATCAAGATGGGGCGATCCGGTTTGGAACGATTCAATGAGCTTTTTCGGATGGATAGGATGGCGGAGAAGACGGAGAGGGTCTATGCCGCCCAAAATGGGGTTGGGCTTTGAACATATTGCTAATCAACAAGTTCCATTATGCAAAAGGTGGAGCCGAGCGGTATTACCTCGATATTTCCCGGCTTCTCAGGGAGGCGGGCCACCAGGTTGGGCATCTCTCCATGGCCCATCCGCGCAATGTCCCTGCCACCGAAGCCGATGCTTTTGTGGAGGAGGTCGATTATCACAAGTCGATGGGTGGGCTGGGTAAGTTGAAGGCGGCCTCCCGGGTTCTTTACAACCGGGAGAGTGTGAGGCGGGTTCGAGAGCTGGTTAGGGCTCGGAGACCGCATGTAGCCCACCACCAGAATATCTATCACCAGATTTCTTTATCCGTCGTGAGGGAGTTGGCAAGATGTGATGTTCCTATGGTCATGACATTGCATGACTACAAGCCGGTCTGCCCCGCCTATCTGTTGATGGTAGGGGGGGAGATCTGTGAGCGGTGCCGGAAGGGCCGTTTCTATCATGCCGCCATGAACACTTGCATCCTCAATTCCAGACCCGCCAGTATCCTGGGCAGCCTGGAGGCTTACCTGCATACTCTCTGGGGCACTTATGATCAGATCGCCCTCTATCTCTGCCCCAGCCGTTTCCTTGTGGATAAAGTCGGTGAAATGAGCCAAAGGCCGATCAAACTCCGGCATCTTCCGAATTTTCTTCCGACCGATGATTTCAAGCCGGTCTACGAGGGTGACCCGGTTGTGGTGTATGCTGGAAGACTGTCGCGTGAAAAAGGACTACCGACCCTCATTGAGGCCGCGCGGCGGCAGAATGTCGGCCGGGGATGGAAGCTTCGGATTCTGGGTGAGGGCCCGCTTCGCGCGGAGTTAGAGGCAAAGGTCACCGAATGGGGCTTGGAGGACGGGATCCGATTTGAAGGATTCTGTTCGGGTGAAGATTTAAAAGAGGTGATTCAAAGCGCCAGCGTGGTGGTGGTTCCATCGGAATGGTACGAGAATCAGCCCTATGCCATTCTCGAGGCCTTCGCGCTGGGAAAACCAGTGATCGGAAGTTCCATCGGAGGTATCCCGGAGCTGGTTCGTGCCGATCGGACAGGATGGACGTTCCCGCCAGGGGATGCTGATGGCCTGGGCATGGCGATGCGCGAGGCTCTGGATCATCCGGAGCAAACCCGCGAAATGGGGCGGGAGGCGAGACGATTGGTGGAGAAGGATCATAATCCCGCACTGCATATGGAAAGGCTGTTAAACATTTATGAAGAGGTTTCCTCATGAGCCCTCCTGATGACAGGAAGCACGGGGCCGATTCGGTCCTGGGGGGGCGGCGGCCGCTGAAGATCGCCATGGTGGGGCAGAAGGGTATTCCCGCCACCTATGGCGGTATTGAGCGGCATGTCGAGGAAATCGGTATGCGGTTGGTGGAACGAGGGCATGAGGTCACCGTTTTCAGCCGGAACCATTATTCATCTCATACGGGGATGTATCGCGGGATCCGCACCATCCGTTTTCCTTCGCTCAACACGAAGCATTTCGACGCGATTTCACATTGCGCGATTGCGACATTGATAACGATGTTTTCGAAGTATGATATTGTGCATTTTCACGCCCTGGGACCGAGCATTTTCGCGTGGCTGCCCCGGCTCAAAAAAACAAAGACAATTGTCACGGTCCATGGTTTGGATTGGCAGCGCGGAAAATGGGGGAAGATGGCCCGGCTTTTTCTTCAGAAATGCGAAGAGCCTGCGGTCAAGTTCCCCAATCGCACTATTGTCGTTTCTAAAACACTGCGAAAGTATTTCAAAGAGGAATACAACGCCGAGACATTTTTTATTCCCAATGGAACAAACCCTGGCGCGCAGTTGCCGCCGAACAAGATCAAGAGGTACAACCTCGACAAGCATCCTTACATTCTCTTTGTAGGGCGGTTGGTGCCTGAGAAGGGTTGCCACTATTTGATCGAGGCCTTCCGGAGACTTGATACTGATGTCCGTCTTGTCATGGCGGGGGGATCCTCTTTCAGTGACGGCTATGTCGATAGCCTTGAGAGTCTTCGTGACAATGATCCGCGCGTGCAAATGGTCGGATATGTTTATGGCGAGGTGCTCGATGAACTTTGGACGAATGCCTATTTTGTGGCTTTGCCGTCGATCCTGGAGGGGCAGTCGATTTCACTGATCGAGGCGTTGAGTTACGGCAAGTGCGTTCTTTTGAGTGATATTCCGGAGAATGTAGAAGTCGTTGAAAATGAGGCGGTGACCTTCCGCAGCCGGGATGTCGAAGATCTCCACAAGAAGATGAAGATGTTGCTGGAAAACCCGGAAATGGTGAGCCGGGTGGCAAAGCAATGCGGTCATCTGGCCGAAGATCAATTCAGCTGGTCTCGAATTGTTGAAGCAACGGAATCCGTATATTACGACGCGGTGAGCGGATCGCCCCCCAAACCGAAGCGGAAGAAAGATGAAGAAAGTCATTCATCGGAAAAAGAGGATGAGCTGCAAATCATCGAGGGGGGGAAGGAGGAGGATGGGTCCGATCGGCCCCAGCATCGGTCTCATTTCTAGCATCCCGCAAGAGACAAGGCCGCCCCACTTATTTCGGAAGGGGTTTTAACCTCTCCACCTGCTGAATTGTCAAAAATACATCACAAACCGCGCAGTTCATCAGTTTTACAGCGAACGATCCTTCCACGATACCGCCGCTGAGGGTTCCCGCAATGTCCCAGCAATGCCGCGAACGATCTCCCTTGTCTGAAGAAGGCTCCCATGCGGCCGCGGCAGCGGGGCAAACACCCAAATCGTCGACCTGAAAACCGCCGGGCTCCCGGCCGCATTTTTTCAACTCCCAACAATTCATCGTCTCCCCTGTCTTCTTCCCGGTTCTGCGGCGCCATGCCATCTTGAAATCCAGGGATCTTCTTCGGCATCAAGTGTCTATGGGGGTGGTCGGCATATAGTGCTTCGACCTTGATCCCAATTCAATCCTCTCTTTTGATCGCAGGGGGGTGGCGGGTGGAAGGGGTCGGCTTCCTGGCACCTATCCTTTTCAGTGACTTGAGGTTTGGGGTTTTGTATTCTGAGACCGGTTTCAACGTGCTGAGGGAGGAAAACCCGTGCCTGAATCTGATCTTGCCGTCTTCATCCTGGCTGGGGGATCCGGAGAGCGTTTCTGGCCCCTAAGCCGCAAGGTGCGTCCAAAGCAGTTTTTCGCGCTGGGCGGAGAGGATTCTCTCATCCGCCAAGCCTATCGCCGGGCCTTGGCTCTCAATCCAAAGGGCTCTCCCTGGGTCCTCTCATCGGAAAGCCTTGCCTCGGCCCTTTTGAAGGAGCTGCCCCGCCTCCGCCACGAGAGGGTGATCCAAGAAACAGTGGCAAAGAACACCGGTCCCGCCATTGCCCTGGGTTGTCATCTCCTGGCCATGGAACATCCCGGAGCCTGCGTTGTCATCCTTCCCTCGGATCATTGGATTCCGGAGCTTGATCTATTTCTGACGACGGTCAAGACCGCGATAAGGGTCGCCCGCAGCACGGGTGGGTTGGTCACCCTCGGTATCAAACCCCACCGGGCTGAAACGGGATACGGCTATATTGAGCGCGGAACGCCAAAGGGTGATATTCCGACCGCGTACAGCGCCAATGGATTCTATGAGAAACCCGAACTCGCCGATGCGAAGAAATATCTGAAATCCGGAATGTATTTCTGGAACAGCGGGATTTTTATCTGGACCGTAACGGCATTCTTGACGGAATTGAAAAGAGTTCAGCCGGATATCTATGATGCGCTGCCGGCTCAGGAAGAGCTGGAAACTGAATCGAACCGGCGGGCGGCTATCAATAAATATTTTGTAGCAGCGCCCTCGATTTCAGTGGATCAGGGCATCATGGAGAAGGCGAAAAGTGTCTGGGTCGTGGAGGCGCCTTTTGCCTGGTCGGATTTGGGGACATGGGAAGCCTGGGGCGAAACCCGCCCAGCCGACACCACGCAGAATCGTACAGATGGAGATGTTATTGTTCAGGATGCAAGCGGCAATATTGTATATTCGGACGAAGAGGGCCGGGTCGCCCTGCTAGGAGTCGACAATCTTGTTGTGGTGCGCACAAAGGATGTGACCCTGGTCTGTCCCCGGGAGCGGGTACAGGAAATCCGGGAGCTGGTCCGGAGGATGCGGGAGGAGAATCATGAAGATCGGTTCTTATAGCCTGGTACTATTTTTAACGATGATTCTCGCTTTCGGGTGCGGGAAATCCCGGAAGCAGACGACGCCGGTGGAAGAGGCGCCGGGGCGGGAACTGCCCTCAGAAGCACCGGATAACCGGGTGCAGCCAGGATTCCCAGAGGCGATGCCGCTGCCGGGTGAAGAGAGCGGCGAAGACGAACCGAATACCCGGTATGGGTATCGTGTGCAGGTCGCGGCCTTTACCCAGATGGACCCGGCGGAAGCGCGGGCCGCGGAATTGCGGCGCCTCTTTGATGAACCTGTATATATTGTCCATGAAGGGTTGTTGTACAAAATCCAGGTTGGTGATTTTGTCAGCCGGGATCGAGCGCAGGAAATTAGGCGTAGAGCCGTCGATTTGGGATTGGATGGCGCTTTTGTCATCGACACGATGATTAACAAGCAATGATGGAAGAAAATGAATGGAAGTAAAATTGACGGAAGAACCATAAAGAGCGCGGGCTGAATAGGGAGCGATTCAATCAGTGGAATATCGTCTTTTCGAGGATGCGGGCTGGCGGCGTCTTCAACCGTTTACTTGGATGCGCCCCGTCTATGAATTGAGGGTCGGCGCGTGGACTCTGCGGGAACGCTGGCAACGGCTTCTCGGGCGCGAAAATCTGGGTTTTGCGGCCCGTCCTGATCTCCACGATCTAATCTCAGAGCGGTACGGGGAGCGGGCCGGTGAACAGCGGCCGGAGGCCGATCTCATCCTGATCAACGGATGTTGGCTGCCGGAGGCCGATGCCGCATCTCTTGAAAAATCTTTCGATCTCTTGAAGGCGGGGCAGGGGTACATCGACGATGACCGCATTCTCGCTATCCGGCCGGCGCCCCCGGTCTCACAGAAGGCGCTGGGCGAGATGCAAGCTATCCTATGTGAAGGGGAACGTCCCAAAGGAATCGATTGGCTTGATTTTCCCAAACGGCAAAAATGTCTCGGTCATTTGTGGGAATTGGTCGGTTGGACAGAGGAACTTCTGGAAAGCGATTTGGCGAAGAGATTGGGAACACCCTACGGCGAGGATGTTATTGTTAAAGGAGAGATTGAAGAACCCGATCGGGTTTCGCTGGGAGCCGGTGTTGTTGTCCGGCGGGGCGCCTTGCTCGACGCCAGTGAAGGTCCGATCGTTCTCGAGGCGGGATGCCGGGTGGCGCCGATGACCTGGGTCAAGGGACCGGTTTGGGCCGGTCCGGGATGTCTTCTGCTGGGTGAGAGAATCGGCGGCGGTGTGGTGTTGGGGCCCGAATGCCGGGTTCATGGTGAAATCGATTCCACTGTTGTCTTGGGTTATTCGAACAAAGCCCATGAAGGTTTTGTCGGGCATTCATACCTCGGTGAGTGGGTGAATTTGGGCGCCCTCACGACCACCAGCGATCTTAAGAATAACTACGGCGATGTCCGATTGATGGAGGAAGGGCGTGCGGTTTCATCGGGCCGGATCAAGTTGGGATCTTTTCTTGGAGATCACACGAAGACCGCCATCGGAACCCTCCTGACAACCGGCTGCGTGACCGGTGTCGCCAGTCAACTCTTCGGGCGTCCCGGCTTGACACCCAAATGGATCCCTTCTTTTGCATGGGGGACCGAATCCGGTGGAAAGCGGTTTGAACTGGAACGGTTCCTGGCCACAGCCGAAATCATCCTGTCCCGCCGCGGGCAGGAGCTTCGGCCCATTCTCAGACAGCGGCTTAGATATGTTTATGAAGAGACATTGAGAGTTGAGAGAGGGTCCATTTGACAGACGGCCGCCGCAGGATGCGGCCGATGAGGATTCATTGGAGGCGCCGGAATGCCTGAGCTCCGCAAAGATCCCGTCATCGGGCGGTGGGTGATTGTTTCAACCGAGCGAGGCCGGAGACCATCCGACTTCGGTCATGTGCAGATCAGCCGGAAGAGCGGTTTCTGCCCCTTCTGCGAAGGTCATGAGGATAAGACCCCTCCCGAGGTTTATGCCGACCGCAAAGAGGGCACCGCCCGCAATGCGCCGGGGTGGCGTGTCCGCGTCGTTTCAAATAAATTTCCCGCACTCCAGATTGAAGGAGAGCTGAAACGCGAAGCTGAAGGGATCTATGACAAAATGAACGGGGTCGGCGCCCATGAAGTTATTATTGAATCCCCGTTGCACGATTTGGAACTCAGCCGGATGGCGCATGCTCGGATCGCGAGGGTGATCCGGGCCATTCGGATTCGGATCAGCGACCTTTCGCAGGATAGACGTTTTCGCTATATACAGGTATTCAAGAATCATGGTGAGGCGGCGGGCGCCTCTTTAGAGCATTCACATTGCCAATTGGTGGCGACGCCGATTGTTCCCCGCCGGATGGTCGATGAGCTTGAAGGGGTCGACCAGCATTATGCATTGAAAGAGCGTTGCATCTTTTGTGATGTCATCTCACAGGAAAAGATGTTTGAGAAGAGGATCGTCAACGAAACCAGTAAATATATCGCTGTCGCCCCTTTCGCCGCGCGATTCCCTTTTGAGACATGGATTCTGCCCAAAAAACACGCCTCCAATTTTGAATATGGGGATCCAGATGATGATTGGGCTTTGGCCGGTATGCTCAAGGATGTTCTATCCCGCCTGAATGCCACCCTGAATTATCCGCCCTATAATTTTGTGGTGCACTCTGCACCGGTCAATGATTGGCCCGGGCCCTTTCATTTCCATTGGCATATAGAGATTATGCCCAAGTTAACGAAGGTCGCAGGATTTGAATGGGGAACAGGATTCTATATCAATCCGACACCTCCTGAAGAAGCCGCCGCCTTTCTTCGCGATGCCAAGTTGGATGATGAGTCCATCGATCCTGAAGATAAAAAAAGCCCCTCAGACAAAGAACATCCCAACACCGAAGGCTAAGAATTGAAAATCTTAATGTGCAGTGCCGAAATGGCTCCTTACATGAAGGTGGGGGGCTTGGCTGATGTCATGGGCGCATTGCCCAGGGAATTGGTGAGATTGGGTCATCAGGTCGCCGTGGCGATCCCGCTCTATCCGGGAATGGATCATGAGAGGCCGGCCGGTTTCAAAATCTTGAAGGAATGGTCCATCGGTTTGACGCTGGGAGAGGAACGGCATTCAGCCCGCGTGATTCATGCGTGTGAAACCATGAGCCGGGTTGAAATATTGATGGTGGAGCATCCCGGCTTTTATCATCGCCCCAATCCCTATATCGATCCGGAGACGGGGAAGGATTGGCCCGATAATGCGCTGAGATTTATCTTCTTTTGCCGTGCCGTCGAGGAGGTGGTTCGACGGGATCTCTGGCGGGCGGAACTTGTGCATCTACACGATAATCACACCGCTCCGCTGGCGACCTTTCTCGCACGCGGCATCGGGCCCCGGCCGGGGATCGTGCTGACGATTCATAATATCGGATACCAGGGAATGTATCCCCTGGGTGAAGTCCGCCGGCTTGGTTTCCCTGAAAATTGGCTCTATCCCGCCGGTCCGGTGGAATTCTGGAAGCAGGCCAACTTTCTCAAGATGGGGGTGACCGATTCGGATGTGTTGACGACGGTGAGTCCGCGGTATGCAAAGGATATTGTCTCCAAAGAATATGGTTTCGGGCTGGAAGATCTGCTCCAGGAACGGGCCGGCGACCTGGTGGGGATCCTGAATGGTATAGATATGGAGGTTTGGAATCCTGCAACCGATCCGATGATTCCCTATCCCTACCGTCCTTCCGACTTTCAAAACAAGCGCTTAAACAAAGAGCGGTTACTGCAAGCGATGGAACTTCCGGTGGAGATGGATATCCCAATCGTGGGGATGGTAACACGGCTCGTTGATCAGAAGGGCTTTGATCTCATCGAAAGCGCGGCCAAAGAAATGATCACGGGCGATCGTTTGAAACTCATCGTGCTCGGAACGGGAGAACCCCGGTATGAGAAGCTGATGAGGAAACTGAGGACTCAATATCCCCAGAGCATCGGTGTCAGCATCGGATTTAGCGAGCCGATGGCTCATCTTGTTGAAGCGGGGTCCGATTTTTTCCTTATGCCGAGCCTCTATGAACCTTGTGGTTTGAATCAAATGTATTCCTACCGGTACGGTACGGTGCCGATTGTCAGGGCGACCGGTGGGCTGGCTGATACCGTCTTCGAATTCGAACCGATCTCGGGACGGGGGACCGGGTTTGTTTTTGAACCGTACAAACGGGAAGCCATGTTGAAAGCGATCCAGCGCGCCGTTGATGTCTACGGCAAACCGCGAACCTTTAAAAAACTGGTTTCAAAAATCATGCAGCTTGATTACTCATGGGGTCAAACGGCCTTGAGATACCTGGATATTTATAAACAAGCCATTGAAAGGTCCCGGGCTCTTTAAAGGCTCTGTCTTCATCGATTTATTCCGCCTGGACATATTTCACAGTTCCCTCTAATCTTACAGTAGCCGCAGAAAGCCGGGGGCGGCGGGAAGAGAGGGCAGCCAAATGCTGTGCGGAATCACCTCGAAGGATTCTTGCGCATTCGGTTCCTTCAAGAAGCATGCGACCGACACCGGATTCCCCCGCCGGCCGAATGATGGGGGGAAAAATCGAATATTAGGGATCGTCCTTCTGTCGATCTTTTTTGTCGCTCCTTTCTCTATACGCCCTGCCGCCGCTGAAGAACCTCTTCCCCCTGAGAAGGATGAGACGCTGGAAGAGGTTCGGCAGAAAATCGCCGAGAAAGGGTATCGCTGGAAGGCCGGTCCCACATCCCGATCCGACTGGTCTTGGGAAAGATTACAGCGTACGCTTACATTGAATCCGCCGGACGATATGGATCAATACCCCAGAATCGATCCCTCCATATCGATGAAGAACGCCGACGATCTGCCCATCCGTTTTGACTGGCGTGATCATGAAGGGACAACGCCGGCAAAGAATCAAGGTGACTGTGGGTCCTGCTGGGCCTTTGCTTCGATTGGGGCGCTGGAGGGCTGCGCAAGAATTCATGACGGCCTTATCTATGATCTCAGCGAGCAGCAAATGCTTTCGTGCAATGACAGTGGATATGGTTGCGACGGTGGTTGGATGAATTCCTGTTATAGGCTCTTCATGGATCCGGGCGCCATGACGGAGGAAGATATCCCCTATGTGGCCACGGAGCTGGCCGCCTGTTTTCAAAATCATTTCGAGCCCCAGGCGAAGATTTCTAATTGGTTCTATTTGTCGCAAAGCACAAGGGCGATGAAGGCGGCGATTTATGAATACGGTCCCATTGTTGTCGCGATGATGGTTCATTCCGACTTCCGCTATTATCAAGGCGACTGCTATGAACATGCCTCGGTCGGCGACGTCAATCATGCCGTCATCATTGTTGGGTGGGATGATTATGTCTGTGGCGATCATGGCGCCTGGATCTGTAAAAACAGCTGGAGTGAGGGGTGGGGTGAGAACGGCTTTTTCTATATCGGGTATCACAGCGCCGATATCGGGGAGCGGGCGGCGGCGATCGTTCACATTCCATTGCCGCGGGTCCACATCCTCCATGTTCCGGTTGATTCCAGGCCGGAATCCGGCTTTGATTTCGAGATCAGCGCCGACATCATGTCAAAGGTCTCGACGGTTTGCCCGGACTCGGTGTTTATGTCTTATCGAATCAACGGCGGCGGCTTTGAAACCTTTTTGCTCGCCGGGACGGAAACCCCCGGCGTCTATAGCGGCGCCATCCCGGCCCAGCCTCTGCTGACGACGATCGATTACTACCTCTCCGCCACGGATCATGATGGAAATCACGTTTGTTCACCGCTGCTGGCGCCTGATGAATATTATTCCTTCGATGTCGTTAAGTGGCGGGACAATTTTGAGGACGACAGCGACGCTTGGGTTGTCGGCGGCTCGGAAGATGATGCGACCAAGGGGATCTGGGAGAGGGTCGAGCCGATCGGCACGGCATTCCAGCCGGGCGAAGACCATACTCATTCCGGAACCCAATGTTGGATCACGGGACAGCATATACCCGGCGAGGACGACGCTTTCAACGATGTCGACTTCGGCCAGACGACCTTGACCAGTCCGATGTACAACCTTAGGGGATCAAAAACCGCCCGGGCCAAGTATTTCCGCTGGTTCACCAATCATCTCGGCGCCAATCCTTATGAGGATTATTGGGTCGTGCAGGCCCGCAACAACGGCGGAGCATGGGTTGATATTGAGAATATCAATATTTCCACTGCGGAATGGGTTTTGGTGGACAGTGATCTCATAGAGAAGTTTGGGCACGCTCTGGGGGATGTGCAGTTCAGGTTTATCGCATCGGATCGCGGACCGGGATCGGCCGTTGAGGCGGCGATCGATGATTTCGCCATCTTCGCCGACCCGGACACAACGACAACCTGGGCTCTGAACGGCCAGGATTACAGAATGAGTCTTGCTTCGCCGAATCCCCTGCATGTGCAGACAATTTTTAAACTGCAAATTGAGAGGCCGATCGCAGGTTCAATTCAAGTCTATGGAGTCGACGGGCGCCTCATTCGGAATCTGTTCCAGGGTGAGTTTTCACCCGGCTCGCTTGAGATCCCATGGGATGGGCGTGATGAAAATGGCAACCGGGTGCGGCCGGGTGTTTATCTTTATCGTGTCGATATTGGAGAAGATCGCAACCAGGGCCGGATTGTCGTCATACGCTGACCGGCGCTTCTGTCTGCCGGCGGATTTTATTGTTAAACCGATTCAATAAAGGTCTTGTGCATGACCTTTATCGCCGCATCGGATTCATCCTTGTTTATCAGAAAAGATAAGGCCAATCCTTGGGCATATACTCCGAGGATCCGGCATTGATGGTGGGCGAGGGCGTCTCGAGCCTTATCCACCACCGCCGGATCGACCATCGTGCCCTCACCCACCAGGCTCAACAGGGCCAACGCACCGCGGGCCGCCATGCCTTCCGGCAGCCCTGCAGGGGGATCGCCCTCAAAGATGAGGTGGCGGGAATGGCCGGTTGCCGTCCCTTCCTCATGCAGGATCAGGGGGCGACCGAGATCCTCAAGAGGCACGGCGGGCGAAAGAATGGCATCGATGGTTTGTTCGATCGTGAGTTTCCATACCGGGCGCGCCAAGGCAATGGATAGGATCTTCGCGGATTCCATCGGGTCGACCTCTCTCATGGTAAGCTCTACGGATTCAGTCCCTTGAGGTGGTTCCTTCATATGATTTGGCAGGACCCAGGTGCCCTCATCCTCAGCATCCGATCGGGCCACTTTGAGGGGGATGCCGAATTTCCTCGCAAGAGCCGCGGCACGATGCGATAGAACGCCCGCCCCAAGATGACTCAGGACCGCCGCGGCATCATGGCTGATGCGCTTCAGGGGGCGCCCATGAGGCAAGAAACGGGGGTCGGCCGTGAGGATACCCGGCACATCGGTGTAGATCCCACACCAAGGGGCCCCGAAGATAATGGCGAGGGCGACGGCGGTTGTATCCGAACCGCCGCGTCCAAGCGTCGTGATTTCCTTCGCCTCGCTCACACCCTGAAATCCCGCCACGATGACGACACGCCCCCGATTCAGCTCGTGGAGGATGCGGAAGGGGCGGATGGTGCGGATCCGGGCGTCTTGATGCAGAGTGTCGGTGATAATCCCGCTCTGGGAGCCTGTGAAGGAGATGGCGGGGATCCCCAGTTCATGCAGGGCCATCGCCAGCAGGGCCATCGTGATCCGTTCACCGGCGGTGACGAGCATATCCAGCTCACGGCGGGGTGGTTTGCTGCAGAATTCCCGGGCCATCGTCACGAGCTGATCGGTTGTATGGCCCGCGGCGGAAACAACGACCAGGACCCGGTGGCCGGCGCCGACATCGGCGGAGAGCCTGCGGGCCACCGAGCGGAGACGATCCGGCCCATCGACCGAAGTGCCGCCATATTTATGGATTCGAAGCGCCATATCGAGGGGATAGTAGCCGTTTTGGAGATCTTGTGCGAGGGACTCTTTTGTGGCTGGGGATAGGGCATGGGGCGGACGATGATAGATGGGAAGGTCTTGTGGTATTAGGTGTTGCGGTGGGGATGCGGTGGCGCCGGGAGTCTCAGACCTGTAGACCGGATTTATTTCGTAGGTATTGACAGCTGAGGCGGGTGGACCCTAAACTGCAAATCTGTGAAGCCGCTTGCGGCTCTTACGGTGGCCTTTATCTAAGTAGAGCGGGAGTAGCTCAGCCCGGTAGAGCATCACCTTGCCAAGGTGACTGTCGCGAGTTCGAATCTCGTCTCCCGCTCCATTTTTATGCCTCTCTCTCTTGATCCTTTCGGGGCTCCTTCCCCGGGAGGTTTCGTCTCCGGGAGGCGGCATAGCCAAGTGGCTAAGGCGACGGTCTGCAAAACCGTTATTCACCAGTTCGAATCTGGTTGCCGCCTCCAACTTTTACTCCCCGGATCATCTCAAATTTTGGTAAGCTATAATGCAATCACAACTTGCAGCCTGGGAATTGACGATTTTAGAACATGCGACATGGGGAGGGCATCAGAGATGTTGGGCCGCAGAGATTTAATGTTCATCAGTTTATTGCTGTCCTTTTTCGCCTTCTCAGCCGGCTATGCCGATCCCGAGATGGTCACGGTTCCTGCCGGGACTTTCCTCATGGGTGACGGCCACTCCTTCTGCGGCGAAACTCTGCACGAAGTCACGCTCACACGGGATTTCCAACTCGGCCGGTATGAAGTCACCAACCAGGAATATATGGAAGCGGTCCAATGGGCTTATGACAATGGGTATGTGACGGTGACAACCACAAATGTGCTCGATAATTTGGATGGGAGTACAGAGGCCCTTCTGAAGCTGACGAACTACGGCAGTCAAATTGTATTCGATGGGGCCGGCACATTTTATTTGACCGAAACTCCCTACGGTCTGAGCGGCTACCCGCAAGGATATGATCCGTCCCAGCATCCCGTTTTGGAAGTGACCTGGTACGGCGCCGCGCGCTATTGCGATTGGCTGAGTTTGCAGGCCGGTTTGACGCGGGCTTATGAACATTCTGGTGATTGGCTCTGCAACGGGGGCGATCCGTATGGGGCTGAGGGATATCGACTTCCCACCGACGCTGAGTGGGAGTATGCGGCCCAATGGGATGATGAGCGTGAATTTCCCTGGGGGAATGAGGCGCCTGACTGCAATCGTCTGAATTTTAGACCCTATCCCGATTGTGTGGGTTGGACGTCGCCCGTCGGAAATTATCCGGAGGCGCCGGCATCGCTGGGACTCTCGGATATGGCCGGTAATGTTTGGGAGTGGTGCAATGATTGGCTGCTATGTGATCTGGGGACATCCCCTGCGACGGATCCTGTGGGAGGTCCGGCATCGGATTATCGCGTCTATCATGGTGGTTCTTGGTCACACGCTGAACTTTATCAATACAACGCGGGACGATATGCAAACCGCCCTTATTATGGGATAGAAAATGTCGGATTGCGGATTGCCCGGACGATCGATACATCGGATGTTGGTGATCAATCAAGATTGAATACAGCGCCCAAACTACTTGAAGCGAATAGACCCAATCCCTTCATCCGCACGACGCAAATCAGGTACGCGCTGCCATCCAGTGAGTCTCTTGCGAGGGTGTCGATACAGATTTACGATCCCGCGGGACGATGGATCACCACACTGGTTGATTCGCATCAGGGCGCCGGTCGCTACTCCGCCACATGGGATGGCCGGAACCCATCGGGTGAACCCGTCGCCCCAGGCGTCTACTTTATCAATCTTCAGTGGAACGGTATGTCGGAAACAAAGCGGCTGATTTTAGTGCGCTAACTCTGCTTATGACTTTCGGTTCCCCCCGATACCCTTCAGATCGATAGGGTAATTACCCTTTTATTGGCTGATTTAAAGATCCGTCCGCCTGTTACCGATATATTAATGGTCATTCTGTGGTCGGTGAAATGCTGACGAAACGCCCGTGATCGCAGCCAAGGGAAGGTTGATGATGAAACTTTTAATTTATACATTCATGACTCTCTTTGCGATCTCCAGCGCCGTATCGGCTGGATCCAATCAAGGCGTTGTTATGATGGTGCATGGAAATATTAATGGGCTGGAAACAAATGGGGATATTTTTGGAAGCATCCCCGTGCCCTCGAATTGTGAGGACTATTCGACAGAGGCGACCCCTGACGCCGGCGGGGTGGAGTGGTTTCAGATATTAGTCGTCTCGCCGCCTCAGAACACGCCGAATTTTAGTACCATAGCCTTCGGCATCCCATCAAGCTATGACGACCTGGCTTACATTGCTTCCTTCGGGCCGATCAGCCCTGGAGGCCCTCTAATCCCTTTGCCTATTTATACCTCTGGCTGGCCCAATGGCCCAGGATCCAAGGGGGCTGCCATTAGTTGGGCTCCCGGATGTTTTACAGAGCCTGTTCAACCTGTCTTCTACTTCGGATGTTATAGTTACAGCTACGGATATGTTGCTTTGGGCGCCCATCCTGTCCAGGGTGGCGTCGTCGTGGATTGTACAGCCGATCCCCAAATGGATGAATTCGTGGGATATCCGATATTTGGTGTCGGCGGGTACCAAGGATTGAATCCTCCTTGTCCCGGTGATCCTCCACCCACTCCCGGCGCCTGCTGTTTTGGTCCTACCTGTGTGATGATTCTGCAGACCGAGTGTGTCGATCAGGGAGGCGATTGGAATGGGGGTGATTGCGGCCCGAACAACGAGCCGTGTGAGCAGGGGACACCGATCCTTCAAACGACGTGGGGCAGTATCAAGCATATCTATCAATAGATCAGAATCGAAAACTTGTGCTTGTCGTGATCGTGCGGTGATGATCGCCGTCGCCTTTGGTGACCTCTCCCGATAGGGAGAGGTACCAATGCCGGGCCGGAGTCAAATCCAGATCAAGCGCGGTCCAGTGAAGATTCCTGGCGTCGCCGCCGGTTCCGGATCTCTTTTCCCGGCGTATCCCGTGGGTGCCTTCCCATCGGAGAACTTTAGCGATCGTGCCTCCGACCGACACGGAATGAAACCATCCCTCGGAATAGTTATTCTCATACCCCGAACTCCGGACGCGCAGCCGGAGCCGGTTGAAGGATGGGAATTCCGTCCAGCCATAAAAGGTCATTGAACGGATCCCGCCGGAGCGTGACCGGGCATTGGCAGAAAGGCGGGTCGCGCGTCCAAGCTTTTTGGTTACGCCGATCCAGGCGCCCTGGCGGAATTCATCATTGAAATCGGTTTCGGGTGTGACGCGATCGCGGTACAGGCGCACCCGGCGACGGTTGTCGAAGCCTCCGGTGAGAGAAAATGTTTTATAGAGCTGATAGCGAAGGTAAGCGTAGGTGCTAGTGAAGGTGAGACCCGTCTCTCCCGCATCGGCTTTCCAGCCTCTGTTGAAATCAATCTCCTGTGAGATGTAGCCGTTGAGCTTGGGATTGTTGAAGCGGCCTCGGAGAAACAGATATTCGCGATTGAGCTCTCCTTTTGTATACGATCCGATGAGGCCTCCCGTCATGGACCGGCGGACACCGCCATGAGTCGTTTCCAACTTTGCGAAACCGCCCAGCTCAAAAGTGTCCGTCGAATATCCCTGATCCGCCGGATCCGGTTGCGTTCCCATGAAACCGCCGAAGCTCAACGCCTCCTTCCGGCGCTCAACATGGATCCCGTCAAAAAGACTGACAGCCGCAAAATCAGGGGAGACCTGGCGTCCGGCCGAGATCCGCCATGGAGATCCTTCGGGATCCCAAATGGTTTCGAGCCGATAGACTCGATTCCGCGAGCTCGAGGGGCTGCTTCCATCCGGCAGGGTACGGTAGGTCCGTTTGGCGCGGATATCGGTGTAAAAATCCCAGGATCTGCCGGCGATGTCGCCGGCTTCCAACCGCAGGGTCAGCGAGGGCTGCTGGTAGTCCAGGCCTCTACCGGTACGATCGTCGACGGCCCAGTAACGCGCGCCGATCCGCCCTTTAAATTCAGTATTTTTTAGAGACATTGTTTGAACGGTGAGGTCGGAGGGGATGCCGTCGGCCTCATCTGTTAATGCTTCAAGGGGTGTGTCCCAGGAGAGATCCGATCCAAGGGGGCTTGCCAAATCACCCATCGCCGGTCTGTCGGTGTACTCCGAGAGAGTGCAGGCGGTCTTTCGGCTGGAAAGGTGGGCGGCCTCGAGACGGGCGATGGCCTGATCATTACGAACAACTTCAAACCGGTCACCCACCTTAAACCCCATCGCCGTTCCGACATCGAGATAGACGGCATGCTCCGTCACATAGATAACATGGGCCGGAGGCGGGGCCTCTGTATCAGCAAACGCCGGGGTTGCGATGAGCGCGATGAGACCCATAAGAAGGAGCGCTCCTAACAAATTCGCCACGGATAGGATTCTGGTCATCATTTGTGCACCTCCCCATCCGGATGACAGGCATAGCAGGCATCGCTGTCGTACTCATAATCTGGAACCCAATGATGCCTCCCATCCATTTGATTCTGATTCGAATGGGGATGACAGGCGAGACAATCAAATTCCCCGAAATTTTGGGGATTTGTATGGCATTCCGTACATTGATCCCACTCATCGCTATGGGGTCCTGAAGTAATCGGGAAGTATGGGGGCCAATGTGTGAATTCGCCCTCACCCCAGCCACTGAGGTCATGGCAGAATGTACAATCTGTTGGGAAAGCGGTCCCAAGATGATTGGGATCGTCCGCCATATTGTAATCATCGAAATGGCAGTCGTAGCAC
Organism: Candidatus Eisenbacteria bacterium; assembly: GCA_018831195.1. Lineage (NCBI taxonomy): Bacteria > Candidatus Eiseniibacteriota > Candidatus Eiseniibacteriota bacterium. Next base: position 234,298 of record JAHJDP010000032.1, read on the forward strand.
TCGCTGGATGTGCCCTCATAGACACCGCCGATATGACATTGGGAGCAATCGACTTCGGCATGCCCGCCCCAGAGATCAAAGAAGGAGTGATCGAAGTTGCTGTTTTCCCACCCGCTGAGGTCATGGCAGAGGGTGCAATCGGTGGGGAAGCCCGCGGCTGAATGATCCGGATCATCCGCCCCTTCGTAATCGCTTTCATGGCAGGCATAGCAGACGTCGGATGTGCCCTCATAGACACCGCCGATATGACATTGGGAGCAATCGACCGCGGCATGCCCGCCGGAGAGATCAAAGAAGGTGTGATTGAATTCGCCGTCATTCCAATCAGTGATTTCGTGGCAGAGGGCGCAATCGGTGGGGAAGCCCGCGGCTGAATGATCCGGATCATCCGCCCCTTCGTAATCGCTTTCATGGCAGGCATAGCAGGCGTCGGATGTGCCCTCGTAGACGCCGCCGGTGTGGCATTGGGAACAATTAACGCCGGCATGCCCACCGGAGAGATCAAAGAAGGTGTGATTGAATTCGCCGTCATTCCAATCAGTGATTTCGTGGCAGAGGGCGCAATCGGTGGGGAAGCCCGCGGCTGAATGATCCGGATCATCCGCC